>CAZYTN010000003.1:0-36832 GCA_964650115.1 uncultured Sulfuritalea sp. | reverse complement strand
GCATGCCGGGCGCTGCAACCTTTACGCCACGCAACGCGGCCTGGTCGGCGTCGACGCCGCCATCATCGACCGCATCAATGGCATCGACGAAGCCGTGACCGTGGCCACGCTGCCGCCGCTGGCCGCGGTGCGGGCCGGCGCCGTGGTCGCCACGGTGAAGGTCATCCCGCTGGCGGTGGGTCGCGGCGTGATCGATGCCTGCACTTCTGCGGCGGGGCCGGCAGGGGAAGGAGGGAAACACGGGGCCTTGCGCCTGCTGCCTTTCCAGGCGCGGCGCGCGGCCCTGATCGTCACCGGACAGCCGGGCGAACCGGCACGCAACTATGCGGCGGCGGTGACCAGCAGCCGGCGCCGCCTCGACGATCTCGGTTCCCACCTCGGCCTGGTGCAGCGCTGCGCGCATCGCAGCGCAGCCGTCACTGCAGCCCTGAGCGAGGCCCTGGCGGCGGGCTGCGACCTGATACTGATTGCCGGCAGTACCGTGCCCAAGGACAGGGCCGACACGGTGCCGGCCGCAATAGTCGCCGCCGGCGGCGAGATAGTCCATTTCGGCATGCCGGTCGAGCCGGGCAACATGCTGCTGCTGGCGCGGCTGGGCGAAGTTCCTGTCATCATCCTGCCCGGCTGCGCCCGTTCGCGGCGCAGCAACGGCCTCGACTGGGTACTTCAGCACATGCTGGCCGGACTGCCCATGGGCCGCGCCGAGATCATGGCCATGGGCGTCGGCGGCCTGATCCGCAGCCCGGCCGAAGCCGACGAGGACGAACAGGCGACGCAGCCGGAACCGCAGCGCGTGCCCGTCGGGCGAAAGGTGGCGGCGCTGGTGCTGGCGGCCGGCAGCAGCCGGCGCATGGACGGCGTCAACAAGCTGCTGCAACCGGTGGGCGGCATTGCCATGCTGCGGCGCGCGGTGAATGCGGCGCTGGCGTCGCGTTGCACCTCGGTGCTGGTGGTTACGGGAGCAGATTCGGACCAGGTGCAGGCCTGCCTTGCCGGGCTGGACGTGCAGTTCGCGCACAACCCCGAGCATGAAACCGGCATGGCGTCGTCGCTGCGTCGCGGGCTGGCGGCGCTGCCGGCCGATGCCGACGCGGCCGTGGTGTTGCTGGGCGACATGCCGCGGATCGACGGCGGCCATCTCGATCGCCTGCTCGCCGCCTTCGATCCTCGGCAACCCAAAATCGTCGCGCCTGTCAGGAACGGCCGGCGCGGCAACCCGATCCTCTGGCCGCGCGAATTCTTCGCCGCGATGATGGCCGTGGAGGGCGATGTCGGCGCGCGCGAACTGCTGCAGCGCCATGTCTCGCGGGTCGAGGCCGTGGCATTCGACGGCGACGCGATTTTCGCCGACGTCGATACTCCGGCGGCGCTGGACGCGCTCGGCAGGAAATGAGCGGGCAATGAGCGACACAGCGGCAAGCCTGCGCGCACAGTTTCCGTTGCTGGCGGCCGCGCCGGAATTGCATTACCTCGACAGCGCCGCCACGGCGCAGATCCACCGTGCCGCGCTGGAAGCGGTGTTGAATCACGAAACCACGAGTCGCGCCAATGTCATGCGCGGCACCTACCGCCTTGCCGAAGCCGCCGATCTTGCTTACGAGCAGGCACGTCAATCGGCGGCGCGCTTCCTCAACGCCGGTTCGACCGACGAGATCGTGTTCACCTCGGGCGCCACGGCTGCGCTGAACCTCGTCGCCCACGCCTTCGGCGCCACGCTGCAGCCGGGCGACCGCGTGCTGGTTTCGCTGGCCGAGCATCACAGCAATTTCGTGCCCTGGCAGATGCTGCGCGATCGCTGCGGCATCGAGCTTGCATTCATTCCCGTCACCGCCAGTGGCGAACTTGACCTGGCCCTGCTGCCGCAACTGATAACCGAGAGGACGCGTCTGGTCGCCGTCACGCAATGCTCCAACGTTACCGGCGCGTGGACCGATGTCGCTGCCATCGTTGCGGCGGCACGCAAGGTCGGCGCCAGGGTACTGCTCGACGGCGCGCAAGGCGCGCAGCACGGTCCGCAGGACGTTGCGGCACTGGGCGTGGATTTCTACGCATTCTCCGGCCACAAGTGCTTCGCCCCTGGCGGCGTCGGCGTGCTGTGGGGCAGGGCGGAGGCACTGACGCAGATGCCGCCCTTCCTTGGCGGCGGCGGCATGATTGGCGAAGTAACGCCGGCTGCCAGTACCTGGGCCGCACCGCCGCAGCGTTTCGAAGCCGGCACGCCGCCCATCGCGCCGGCCGTCGGCCTCGCCGCCGCGCTGGACTGGATGATGAGTCTGGACTGGGCCGCCATCCGCGAGCGCGAAGATGGGTTGTGCCAACGGCTGATCGAAGGCCTCGTCCGCATCCCGGGCCTGCGCCTGCTCGGGCCGCGGGACCAGGAACGTGCGCCCATCGTCTCCTTCGACATTACCGGCCTGCATCCGCACGACATTTGCCAGGTGCTCGACACCAGCAACCTGGCGCTGCGCGGCGGCCACCATTGCGCCCAGCCGCTGCTGGCGGTGCTCGGTGCCGAGGTCTGCACCCGCGCCAGCATTGCGCTCTACAACGACGAAGCCGACATCGAGGCGCTGCTCGACGGCCTCGATGGCGCGCTGCGGGAATTGGCATGAGCGACGCCGACTCCCTCTACCAGGACGCCATCAAGCAGTTCGCCCTTGCCGCCCACGGCCAGGGCCGCCTGGAAAATGCCACCGGCGAGGCGAAGCTCGACAACCCGCTATGCGGCGATCGTGTGCGCATGCAGGTCGCGCTCGATGCCGGACGCATCGTCGCCATCGCCCACGAGACCAAAGGCTGCCTGCTGTGCCGGGCGGCGGCATCGCTGCTCGGCGCGCGCGCGGCGGGGATGGATGCCGCCGCGGTCGAGGCCGTCAACGGCGAACTCGACGCCATGCTCAAGGATGCCGGGCCCCTTCCTGATGCATGGCCCGAACTGGCGATGTACGCTCCCGCACGCTCCCACGCCAGCCGGCATCGCTGCGTGCTGCTGCCGTTTCGTGCCCTGCAGGCGGCCATGCAAAAAGTTCCCGAAGGGACGCACCGCGCTGGCGCTGGCGCTACGGCGAATCCGGCCGAAACAGAAGGAGGAATCCGAAGTGCCCACTGAAGCCGAACGCGAACTGGTGCATACGCGGCAGATCACCTGCCGCGCCTTCCGCCTGAAGAACGGCTGGCTGGAAATCGAAGCCACCCTGAGCGACGATAAAGGCCAGCAGGTGGCCTTCCGTTCGCGTCCGCCGGTGCAGCCGGGCGCCCGCATGCACAGCATGTCGCTGCTGCTGACCGTCGACGCCGAGTACCTGATACAGGATGCTGGTCGATTGGCACGGATGTCGCGCCATCATTAGCAGTCCCGATCACGGCTACAGGGGCTATGCCGATCTGGCAGAAAAACAAGTCGAGGACAGTGACTACAAAGTCCGCGTGCGCGCGAAAACACAGTCATCGGTCGCCGTGATCGTACTGCACAGCAGTGGCATCGAGAGGTACGAACGCTGATGTTCGGACCAAAGCCGTCTTGCCAGAGTCCAGTGCGATCCCCAACGCCTAGCATCCGCCTCTATATTGTATTGGGCAATTCAGGTGCGAAGTAGATTCGCGTTGATCCCCTGCTGCAACGCCATTCGCGCTACCGACATTTCCGGTTGCATACACGCTTCAACCAATTCGGGCTTCACTTGCCTGTCGTAGCAGCAGCGACCGTCCCGTTTGTACCCAACCACCTGGCACCTCGATAGCTTTGTGTCTTTGTCTGTCATAGCAGACTACGTTCATTTGCGTGGACACGATCATTACCTACGCAGCACGGTGTTGCCACATGCTGTGAAAAGACCACTTACATTGCATCTTGCCCACCTAACTCGTTAATCAAAGTTGCACTTCGAATTAGAACTCTCGAAAAAATGATGCAGCACCTTATAGCAATTGCCGCCCGTCATATTGACAGAAGGAAGGTGCTCAATTAGGGTGAGCGGCGATGACACTTGGGCCGTAATGTCAAACGCTAGGTTATTTCCGCTATACAAAACGATGCGTTTCGAATCAGATTGTGACCTTCGGATGACCTCGATGCTTCGGAGATAATCAGCCAACGAGATAGTACTCCTTCATAATATATTGGCATCGTCATCGGCGGTTACTCTATTTAGCCGAAGGCAATATTGACGGCGTCAGTAAGCAAGATGCAATTCAAGGAGGACTTAAGTGGAAGATTTCATTGAGCTTGACTTCTTGGGAGTCGAAACGGACCGTAGTGGCGACGCCATCGCTATCCGCTACTCGGTTAGCGGCAAGACCAGCGTGCACGTTGTTGACGGGGGATATATCGACACCGGTACCCAAATCGTTGAACACATCAAGAAGTACTACAACACGACGCACATCGACCACGTTGTACTTACGCACTCTGACCAAGACCATGCGAACGGGCTCCGAACGGTCCTTGAGCAATGCACGGTTGGCACGCTTTGGATGAACCGACCGTGGTTATACGCAGATGAGCTGATCGACCGGTTCGAGTCGTACAACTCGGTGGACGCTCTGCGCAAGAAGCTGCGGAACATATATTCGGCGCCCGCAGCACTCGAAGACCTAGCGAACGAAAGAGGCATTCCCATCGCCACTGCCTTCCAAGGGACAGGCATCGGCGCCTTCAAGGTTCTCGCGCCCACGAAATCACGGTATCTTGATCTCATCCTCGAATCAGACAAGACTCCGGAGGCCGGCGAGGAAAGCCTCATGGGCCAAGCAATGGAGGGAATCGCTAAGGTTGCCAAGACTGTGGCCGCCCTAGCTAAGGCAGTCTGGGGGCACGAGTACTTTCCGGCGGAAGGGACCAGTTCCGAAAACGAAATGAGCGTGGTTCAGTACGCACTCGTCAACAGCCGTAGCGTCGCACTGACCGGTGACGTAGGTCGAGATGGACTAAACCAGGCCGCAGACTATGCGCCCGTCGCGGGCCTGATGCTACCCGGTGTCTGGGTCTTCCAGGTGCCGCACCACGGTGGGCGGCACAACGTCAATACGGAGGTGTTGGACCGCTGGTTAGGCAAGAGGATGTGCAATCAGCCTGAAAAGACAACGTGGAATGCCATCTGCAGCTCCGCGAAGAAGGACGTGCACCACCCAAAGAAGTCGGTTATCCGCGCGATGCTTCACCGTGGCGCGCATTTCTCTGCCACTGAAGGCCGTACATTCATCCACATTGGAATTGGAATCAAGCGCGACGGGACAACTCCCATTCCTCAGACGCCTTATCCCGAAGAACAGGAGGAATAGCGGCTACGTCGCAGTAGCCTTGGATCACGCCCTTATTGGCGGCCATCTCTGCTGAATGGTTGTCGGCGCAGTGCCTGCTGAGTATCGCCTTGCTGCTGGCGCCTTTGTGGTCGTTGGTGTGGCCACCAGCCATTGGTGCATCTGGGCCGCTTCCCGAGTCAGACGTACCCAAGCGCGGGCTTCCTCGGCGGCCAGATCGGATCCGATGGCTTTCTTTGGGTTTTCCGTTTCGTCACCCGACGTCGGCATGGTTGTTTCAGTTACTGAAATAGCATACCCCATTGGAGATGGCTACTCTCCCGAGACGCTAGCGGATAGTTGAGATTCCATCTCCTGCCAACGCGCGATCAAATGCACTTGGGGACTCAATTTAGCCGTTCGCTGTCGAGGATTCCTATTTGTAAGCGTACTCAAAGTACAGGTCGGTCTTGTTCAGCCGCTTGAAGAATGCGCCGCGCGATGTCGCGGGCAGCTCTGATAACTGTTGGGCCGTCGGTGACGCATGGTCTGAGCGCAGCATGCGACCGCCAGTCTTGTTCTCGAGTCGATTTAGTAGTGGCTTGAACGGCATATTCATCCATCGGTTCTTTTGCGCTTCAGCTTCGACCACTGGAATAAAGGCGATCAGTTCGTCGCTCGTCATTTGCTCCAGGCCAAGTTCGCGCAGGGTTGCATTGTGGCTACCGTGATGGCCGACTTTGTAGAATACCGTTCGTGAAAGCAAGTCGGAGATTACTATTTTGGCCATTCCACTTTCGCCCTTGATATTCCAAGATAGGTTCTGCCACGACAGCCAGTTTCCCACTTGAGCGTCCGCCGGGAATAGAAACACCTCTCCCGTATCGCAAAATTCGAATGCAAGCACCACACACGTGTTGTTGGTATGGCTATCGAGATTCAGCGCCAACGTTTCGGCTGCCTGAGTCCAGTCGTCTTGGATCAGGCGCCATTCCTCGCCAGGCTTGTCCCAGGTCTCCTGCACCAGTTGAGCTAGTGCGGGAGGCACCATCCCCCGATGTCGGCTACCCGTTGTGGTCTGCCGGAAACTGCTGTCGAAGGGGCAGTCATCGTCATTGACGGAATTGGCTTGCCGAAAGCGCGAGAACGCTGAAGCTAGGCCGGCCGTGAAGCTGAAATCGGCGCCAACCTCGTAAACTTCGCTATGCTTCTTGCTCGGAGTGCTCTTTTTAATGTACGACTCGTCCTCGGGGGGGCCGAGGACGTACACCCGCACATTAGGAACTCCGCGTAACGACAAGGGCGCCTTGCTCGGGTACAGGAACCGGGTCTTCACACCGCGGCGTTGCATGAGGTATTCGAACGCCCCGCGCGTTCTGCCGATTCCGCCCGTGACACTCAGATCCACCTCTGGCTCTAGGCCAAAGAACCCCAGGAACGCTCCGAGCTGCTTGCCCCTAAGCTGAATCGCCGGTTTCGCCGCATTGGAGAACGCGGCGACGGCGAGAGCGAGCGCACGAACCTTTTCGGCGCGCTCCTTGCGCAGGGTCCGGCCAAGTTCGTTCTGCGGGTCCTCCGTCCAGCCGTACCAGACCTCGCCGACGGTGATGCCGTCGAAGACTGCCTGAGCCTGATCCTTGGAGAAGCCGGACGCATGGTCCCAGTGCTCGTGCGTCATCACGATAACGTCGATATGCCCGCCGCAGGCTTGCTCAATGTCCTGGGCCACCTTGACCATCTTCTTCTTCGCATCAGTGGCGGCCATCACCAAGCCGCAGTCGATCACCAAGTTGAAGGTACCGCCCTCAGTCTTGGCAAACCTCAGCAGCAGGCAATCGCCCAGACCGTGCCGATACATCCGGATCGACAAGCGAGGCGGCGTCGAATTTGTGGTACTTCCTTTGCTCGCTGCAACCGATGACTTGCTCTGCTTCACGTTCCTCACGTTGCGAGCAGTCTTCTTAGTGGTGGTGGCCATATTGAAATCCTCAGTGCTCACCGTGCAACAAGCAGAACGGCTCGTCGACGCCAAACGTGTCGTTCTGGAAGTACACCTCCCGAAGGGAGATGCCTTCGCGCAAGCGGCTCTTCTTGTACCTCTGGATGGCGGTGCGCCGCTGCACGTCATCGATCGGCCGTGTAATGGCGTATCGCAAAGTCGGAGACTTACTGTCCATGTTAAAGATCAGAGTACAGCCGCCGCGAAAATCGAACACGCCATTGTTCAGGTCGTCTTCATCGACGGGAATGTCATTCAGGCGTTGGGTGACGCTAATCAGCAACTGCTTCATGATCAGCCCGTCTGGCGTTACCCTCAGCGCCGGCAAGACGGAGTGAACCTCGAACGTGGGCACACCGGAGGACTTGATACGCAGCCCCTTCAGGCCAGCTTCCGGATCTAGGTTCAAGCCAGTCACCGCCTTGAACGCCTCGCGCTGCGAGATGGATTTACCGCGAAAAACATCGTGCAGATACTCATGGGCCTTGATCCTGGCTTCGCGCAGCTTCTCGAAGACGGCCTCGCGATCCTGCAGATATAGCGACTCGCTAACCAGGTCCCGCAATTCCGCCGCCAGCGAAGCGAGGGCATCCCACTGGTTGCCGTCGCCACCTTCGAATTCGAGCTTGGCGTACGGCCAACGCAATTGTTCTTCCGATAGCGTGCGCAGACCTTCCGGGAGGATCCCCCAACGCCTGAACGACTCGATCAACGCGACACGATAGCCGTGCTTGTCGTTCGGGACCATGTCGTAGTCTGCAGTGATGAGTGCGCGCAGGTAGTCTCCATAAGTGATGTCGAAAGGCGGGCAGTAGTCCAAGGCCCGGATGCACATTCCCAAGTAGTGCTTTGCGGTCTTGGTCGCCTCCTGCGCGAGCGCGTTGATCAAGCTTGGATGCAGCGCCCCTTCGGGTAGGACTCCAGAGCCGGAACTGGCCAGGGCGACGATGCCCTTGGTGCGTGCCTTGTAAATTGCAAGGAAAGCGGAAAACATCGCCGCTACGAGGATGGAACCGCGCTCGTGAGGCTCGGTGGCCTTAGCAAGTCGCGCAGGATCGGGCTTGATCATGCTCCACTTGCCGCTGTCGTCCCATTCGCCGATGGCATTGCGAAGCGCTCCGTACCGGCCGGTGGCTTGGCCGAATTCCTGGGCAAGCTCGCCCAGCAGGGATTGGGTTTCCAGATCCCCACGAGTTTGGGCGATCTGGTGGCGTAGCACCTCGGGAAAGGTGAAGTGCTGGAATAGTGCGACCAGATCAGCGAACGCCTCATGGAACGCGAGGGTGTCCCGGTGGTTGTCCTCGACATAGCGCCGATGCATGCCATCGAGCAAGGCATGGGTAGTCTCGTGGGCGACGATGTCTTGCGACAGGCAACTGAAGATCGTGCCTGTGGGGCCTTGGAAGTAACCGAAGAGTAGCGCTTTCTTGACTGGGCTGTAGTAAGCGTTGGCAGCGCGTAGCGCATGCGGGTAGATGCGCAAGGTGCGCACGAACGTCTCGCGACGTCCGGTCTCGCCATGTTCGTCGACCCGCGGTGACCAGAGCACCTGGCGACCTAGCGCCTTTTCGAAGTTGGCGATCGTGTTCATCGCCACAGCGTAGACCATCTGTTGGTGGAACTGAGGGTTCCCCTCTGACGGTGGAAGGCCATCCTGCGCCAGCAGGTTAACGCCATTGAGGTCGACGGGTTCGTACCAACAGCCGCTTGCCGGGTCGTAGTCCACGACTTCAACGTATTCGCCGCGCGGGCCAGGGCGCAGCCCAGACTCCCAAGGTACTTGGAAGACTGCATGATTGATCGCGGCTGTTTCTAGGCGTAGTGACAGGCTCGGGTCAAAGGCGTACCCGCGCAGACGCCGGAACGGCGGAAAGTTGGCTAGGTCCTCGGCACTGCGGTTGCGGAAGTCGTCGCCGGAAATTGCAAACATGCAACGCCCCCTCTCAGATTACAAGTTCGGGCGCGTAACGCCGGATTCGAGCTTCCACGAGCGCGGCTCCATGCCGAGCTAAGACCTTGCGCTCCGTTGCACTGAGCGCCTTGAGGTTGGTGCTGATCGAGCTGGCGAAGGCTGCGTCACCATCCTGAGCCTCACCTTCGATGCTGTCGATCGAGAACCACAGGGGCTTCGGACCAACACCGGCCTTGTGCCGATGCTCGATTCGGTCGAATTCGAGGCCTCGTATTTGCTCCATCATGATGTCTAGGCCTGCTTTCAACACGATGACGCTGTCCTCAGTTGGATGCGCGTCGTTGGCGAACGGCTTCCCGCCGTCGCTGACAAGGAGATAGTCCACCTTGTTGCGCGTGCGAAGCGCCGGGTTGATGCCAAGGTTGTCGTAGAGACCACCGTCTGTGAGTGTCACATAGTCTACGTTGTGGGCCGGCGAGTACTCCTCGCGCGTGAGTTTCAACGGCGGGAACACCGGTGGGAAAGCCGATGATGCTGCAACGGCTCGGGCAATTGGGAATTGCTCAGCCCTTACCGTTCCCAGTTCATGTTCCCCCATTTCGGCTGGCAGTCCTCCGCCCGCCACGAAGAAGAACAAGTTACCCGTGGTCAGGTTGGTGGCATTCAGGTAGATACGAGGTCCGGCCTGCAATTGCTGTAGCGTCGCGCCATCGAACAGATGCGCATCATAGGAGTCGGCGAGCTTGTCCAAGCGGGTGGCGAATGGGTCTAGCAAGCCGCCGATCACTGAGCCTACGGCGATCGACTTCGTGGCGAGGTAGTTGTCCAGCCGCTCGAGTACATCTGGGGCCGCCCAATTGAGAGCCAGATGCGCGCCTGCGATGCTTCCACCACTGACGCAGGTGAGGAGATCAACCGCCTCAAGCAGACCCAACTCCTTGAGTTTATGCATCACCCCAAGGTGAAACGCAGCCGCTCTAAACCCGCCTCCTGATAAGGCCAAGCCAATTCGCTTGTTCTCACCGCTGATGTTCATTGCCATGTAATCCACCTCTTGCGCGGTCGCAGAATTGGTAACACGGAACACCACTCGCCTTCCGCATCCTGCATTCCCCAATCTGGGGAGAAGCAGGCGGAAGGCCTCATTAATACAATAGAATACTACAGCTTATGTGATTTGCAATCAGTTCCACACGACATGCTCCACGCGGCCCGAATTGCCCTGTCCCTTATCACTGTGTATGCCGCAATGTGAAGCTAGCGCAATGGAGTTGCTCGCAATTAGCTGCATTGGTTGTGCTGCAATCCACCTAACTTAACCAATTGGTGGTACGAGCGCGTGGGGCGGCGCAGAACGTTTGCTCTTGCGTCTGTTCAACTTCCGCGTGGGGCGTGTTCTTCCGATATGGGAAACAGAGAGCCGCCGTCGATCTTGACTCCTTCTTCGAGTGTCCGTTATCGAGTCCGCAGCGAAAATAGTTGGATCATCCCCACTGGAAGGAACGGTTAAGGTTTGTTCGATGTCCGCGCCTGAGCGCAATGAAAATGACAGTCGGGGGATAATGTCTACGGGGAGCGGAGGAGGGTAGAGGGATTGCGCCAATCATATTGGTCGACGACGTCCGGCGCGCTCCAGTGTTTCTCTCATGGGCTCCCGGCACAAACAAGCTGGCTCAATTTTCGGTAGAGTAGAGGCATGAAGCGGGCGAAGAAGCAACTACCCTCAACAATTGCAAAGCTCTTCTCGAGCGCGCGTGGTGCCGGGCGTGCTATGATAAAGGTCTGTGCTGCGGTGAGCGTGTCCGAAAAGCGAATGCGGAGACGGGTACAAGCGCATGCCAGCACCAAAGAGACTCTAGAACAGATGCTTGCTTCGTTCGACAGCAAGCGGCATAGCGGTGAGGCTATGCCATTCCCTCCAGTCGGCAGCGAAATTCTTCCGAATTACCCATCCGATGATGGTCCACTCACCCCAAGTGAACTTGCTGCCATTCGCGAGGCAGCACAGCCCATGTTGCCAAAGGGCAAGGTGATTCGCAGGCGATCCATTGTCTAGCGGCACCTGTTGGCGCATTGCCAATACGAGGTCGGTTTTCAGCAAGGACCCACAAGGGATACTTGTGTGGTCGTTCGGGCGATAATGTCAAACGAAAGCAGGGGAGGGTAGTCCCCCACTGCCGCACCTCGGCCTGACCTGCCGTTGGAACGCCTGCGGTATTGCGTCTGCAATGCGGCAGTCTGCTGTCCTTGTAGGTTTCTGACCGGTGAAGTAAAGCTTCCCGTTCTAGCGAACTCACACTCCCGACCCGAAGCCGGCACAGCCGGCGTCAAAGGCAGCGCCAGCGAGCAAACGCTAAACGTTGGACTTAAACGGCGAAGGCTAAGGTGAAGATTACCGCGATCGTGTGATCACATTCTGAAATTGCCTGTAAGCACCCGGGGAAGTCGTCTATGCCCAGGCAATGGAGTTGAGCACCATGGTGTCCGCTAAGAACAATGGTGGACACTATGGGAATCGAGAAGCCGCCGCGCCGCAAGCGCAGGCATAGCGAGGAATTCAAAGACGAGCTGGTTCGCGCGTGTAGCGAGCCGGGGGTATCGGTGGCCGGGATTGCGCTGGCCAACGGAGTCAATGCGAACCTGCTGCGCAAATGGATGGGCGCGCGCGGTGTGACGGCACCGAGCCTGCGTCGGCCAGCGCAGCCCACTGAACCGGATGCACGCGCTGCGGAGTTCTTGCCGGTGGCGATCACGCCAGCAGAGCCCAGTCAGCCCGAGATACGAATCGAAGCCCGGCGCGGCAACACGGTGGTGAAGATCGAATGGCCGGTAGTGGCGGCCGCGGACTGTGCGGCGTGGCTGCGGAGCTGGTTGAAATGATCCGGACCGAAGCGGTGTGGATGTCGGTGGTGCCGGTCGACATGCGGGCCGGAACCGACACATTGCTGGCCAGAATCGTGGTGGTCTTCGGCGAAGCCCGGCCGCACCACGCGTATCTGTTTGCCAATCACCGGGGGACGCGGATGAAGGCCGTGGTCCATGACGGCATTGGCATCTGGCTGGCCAGCCGTCGTCTGGACCAGGGCCGATTCGCCTGGCCCAAAGAGGGAGCCACGGTGTCGCTCAGTCGTGGCCAATTCGACGCGCTGGTCCTTGGCCTGCCGTGGCAACGCCTTGGTGAGGACGGGGTGATCCGCCTGCTGTAGTCAAGCCCGATGACGGGGGATAAGCCCGCGATGCTCTCCACATAATGGTCGCGCAGGTCTGGCATCCTTCTGGACATGGTCGATGTCGCCACGCTTCCCGAACTGAATCCTGAGCAACTGCGCGAACTGGCGCACCAGTTGATCGCGCAGATCGCCAGCAAGGACACCCTGATTGCCCAGCAGACAAGCGAACTCACCTGGCGTCAGGGCAAGATCGACAAGCTCACCCAGGAACTCTCGCTGTACCGGCGCTGGAAGTACGGTGCCAAGGCCGAACGCCTGTCGGCCGATCAGATCAAGTTGTTCGACGAAACGTGTGCGGCGGATATCGCGGCAATCGAGAAGGAAATCGAGAAACTTGGCCCGCCGGCAGCGGACACCGAGAAACGCCAGCCCAAACGGGCGCCGATTCCGCCGCACCTGCCGCGCACCGACATCCACCACGAACCCGAATCGACGACCTGCCGCTGCGGCTGCATGCTCACGCGTATTGGTGAAGATGTGGCCGAGAAACTGGACTACACCCCGGGCACGATCAGCGTCGAGCGCCACATTCGCGGCAAGTGGGTCTGCGATCATTGCGAAACGCTGACTCAGGCACCCGTACCGGCGCAGGTCATCGACAAGGGGCTGCCGACGGCCGGGATGCTGGCGCATGTGGCCGTATCGAAGTTTGCCGATCACTTGCCCCTGTACCGGCTGTCCGGCATCCTGGGACGCAGCGGTCTGGTCATCCCCGCCTCGACGCTGGGGCAATGGGCAGGAGAAACCGGTGTCGCGCTGCAACCGGTAGTGGATGCGCTCAAGGATGCGGTACTGACCCGACGCGTGCTGCATGCGGACGAAACCCCGGTGGCGATGCTCGATCCGGGGGCGGGGAAGACCAAGCGGGCGTATGTATGGAGTTACTGCACCACGGTCTATGACGCCCTCCAGGGGGTGGTCTATGACTTCGCCGAGAGTCGCGCCGGGCAGCATGCCAGGGATTTCCTGGGCGACTGGAAGGGCGTCCTCGTCTGCGACAACTACTCGGGGTATAAGCAACTCCTGACCCAAGGGGTGGTCGACGCCGGATGCCTGGCCCATTCACGGCGGAAGTTTTTCGATCTGTACGCCAATCACCAAAGCCAGATCGCCGCCGCGGCGCTGCCGTTCTACGGCCACTTGTACCAGATCGAGAAACGGGCGATGGATCTGACGGCCGCTGAGCGAAGGCAGTTACGGCAAAGCGAAAGCCGGCCGATTGCCGAGGCGCTTCTGGCCTGGATGGTGGCGCAGCGCAAACTGGTCCATGAGGGAACCGCTATTGCCAAGGCGATCGACTACAGCGTGAACCGCTGGGAGGCGCTGATGCGCTTTCTCGACGATGGCGACATCCCGATCGATAACAATTGGAACGAGAACCGTATCCGTCCCATTGCCCAAGGCCGGTCGGCCTGGCTCTTCGCCGGCAGCTTGCGCGCGGGACAGCGCGGCGCCGCCATCATGAGTTTGATCCAGTCGGCCAAGCTCAATGGCCACGATCCGTATGCCTACCTCAAGGATGTTCTGACGCGGCTGCCGACCCAGCCGGCGAGCCGGATCGAGGAACTGCTGCCGCATCTCTGGCAGAACTCAGCCACCCGCTGAATTCAATCTCCGTTTCAACCGGCGAGGTCAACCTGACTTTGCCGGTTGCTTACAATTGCCTTGCATTACCCAGCTTGGTGGGCCTGGTTTCGCAACCAATCCCCTGTCATCCAATCCACCAGATCGGGTGTGAATTCTGGAAATATGTGGTTGCCATTGGCGTCCGATGCCAACTCGACGACAGTCAATGGCGGGCGCCTGGTCTGGCACTCGAATGCGTACATTATGTTTAAGTGCGTTTTTGCGTAATCCATTAGCCCTAGCGTGGATCCTGCGGCCATGTCCGCCGCCATGCAGCATTCTGCGTACGTGCCTCGCGGCGCATCGCACCCACAATTTTCATTGGGTTTGAATTCGCGCATGCGTTCGAGTCGGCGCCCTGAGCTTTGCGGCCCTGGCCAATGCCCGTGAACTTCAAGATGCAGGTGGCGGAAGGCCCACATTGAATAGATGTCCGCCAACTTGACCATAGATTCCCCTAAATGCCACGTGCCATCGCGACCGTCAAACGCGCAAATCGAGCCGTCTGCATAGTTGGTATGGCGATCCCCTATCCAGCGAATCCCAGCTACTCCTGCCACCCAGAATCCCCATGCGCTCACTTGATGCAGTGCTGTATTTATGGCAACGATGATCCTCGCGCTGTAACCGAGGTTGGGCAACACGGCACACGGTATCTGAAGCCAGACGCCGTGTGCCTGGGGGTACGATCGGGTCCCCGGGTATGATCGTATTAGGACGTCAATTTCTTCCTCCATGCAAGTGGTTGTGCGTGCGACCGGTGCGGTGTTCCCGGACGTCCCGGGGTATCCGGATGCTGCGGATGTTCCGGATGGGGTGGATGCACCGGATGGGTTGGTTTGTCTTGATTGCTGGCCATGATGGGCCCTTCCTTTCCCGAGGACTGGGGCGACGGGGCGCGCACCGGGAATCAGCACGCCGCCATCGAGGATGTTAGGAAAGATGCCTTGATCAAAGTCTTGGCCGATAATTTGAATATGATGTTTGACGTCCAGTTCCATGATCTTCGCGCTCCATAAATCCTGACTCAAGTGTGCCTGTTCTCGCGCTTGCGCGAGGTCGTAATTCCTGAAAAGATGGACAGAACGTTTGCATTTCTTGTCATCTTCTGGTTGAGTTCTGCAAGAGTGGACAGAACTGCCTAGCTGGCTGCAATAAGCGACACAATTAGGGTTTGTACTGAGGTTCTATGAGTAAATCGCGCTGCTTGATCATCGACGACGAAGCGGATGCACGGAGGATTTTCCGTGAGGCTGTTTTGGCGGCCTGCCAAGACGTGGAAATCGAGGAGGCGGGGACGCCCGGTGAGGCAGCTGATGCCATCCGTTCTGGCAAGTACACGATTGCATTGGTCGACTGCAACCTAATTGGCTCGACTTCCGGAAATTTTGAAGGCATCGGATTTGCTCGCGATCTGTCGACCTCTGGTTGCGATGTGATCATGATTTCCGGTATGCCACAGCGTGAGCTTGCGACCCTTGCGCTTGAGGTGGGCAATGCCTCATTCATACGGAAACCTGTGAGTCATGCGGAATTGGTAGCAGCGGTCAAGGTCACGCTGCGAAACCGCGAGACGCGCCCACCGCGCCGTGGTGAGTTGCCGCCCGGTTTGGAGATTGATTCGCACAACTTCCGCCTAATGCTGTGGAAGGGACGGCGCGTGGTTTTATCCACCACCCCGTACAGCCTTGCACATTGCTTGGCGCGTAACCACGGAAAACTCGTTCTTCACACGGAGCTTTTGGAGTGCTTGACCTCTGGCACCAAGTCTGACTTGCACTCGCAGATGAGACATGTCAAGGATGCCTTCCGGGATGTGGACGAGGAATTCTCTGCAATCGAAAGCGTGTTCGGCCGTGGCTACATCTGGAAGTCCTGAGCATCTCCGGTGGCTCGGTCGCGGGTGGCTGAACCGGCTCTGGAGGGTTCGCCTGATTCGGCGCGGCGTCCAGTATTTGTGGCGCAACAATTTGACGTTCGGTCTGATTTTTTCTGCTTTCGCCGTCTATTGCTTTCTCTTTTTTGCGCTTGTCACCATTTACCGTGACATCGGCGCCAGCGATGACAAACTCACCCGTGATGCCCTACGCAGCGAACTCTATGATTTCCTGTTGATCACGGGCCGCGAGGTTGATGGCACATCGATTCTGGACAACCCGCGGGATTTCTCGGCAATGCGACGTGAGTTGTCCGTGGTCGCACTGCGGAAATCATTTTTCACGTACCCACTGACAAAGGCCAACGCGCGAACCTTTCGTCTTGCCAACGTGCGCATCGACCTACCGCGCGGTTGCCTATTGGAGTTCCCGTTGGAGACCTCTGGCGACGCAGAGCCACCGGGGGTTCAGGCGATCCAGGCCTGCTTTGCGGTTGTCCCAAGCGATACGAGCGGGAATTATATTTATTTTGCCCTGCGGTACCCCAGCACCGGCGTGGCGCTGCACCGGCCTGGTCGGCCCTTGGATGGCGATGGGTTTGAGCTCAGATTTACCAAGGAAGGGCGACCAGTAAAGCGGGTTCGGGTTGTCTACGAGGGCGTAACGGGGTTACCACCCTCACGCAGTCTCCCCGGGCGCTTCGACGGGGTATTCAATCTTGTCGCCTTCTCGGATGAAGCCAGTCGTCCCACTGCGCTTGTTGGCGGCCAAGCGATCGAGCGGATCGAAGTAGGTGACACATCGACGACGATGACGGTCCTCGGCCGCATTGATGGCAGCCTGCTTGGCTTACCCACGGGATATGGAGAGCGCGAGGAATTTCTGGCCATGGCGCGTACCTTGCAGCTTGGGTTTGGCGTTAAGCGTAGCGGCCGCGACCAATTCGGGGTTTTACCGGCAACCAAGGGGGTTGCCAAGGCCTCCCTGGAGCAGGCTTACCGTATCAGTGTCCGTGACAATGCGCGGCTTACTATCGAGTTACCCGGCGCAAATAAGCTCTGGTGGGCCTCTTCGGACATCGCCCCGGTGGATCTGCGAGAGGGGTCTTCACCGCTCGAGCGGCTTGGCAATGGCATCCTTGCGCTGCTGACCAATCGAGGCGACCAGCCATCGGTGACGAAAGACGTCTCGATCTCCGGGAAAGGGAATGCGGTGGCCACGCTTTCCTTGCGTAAGGCCCACATCCCCGAATTAGCCTCCCTTGCGATCGGCCTCTTAATTGCTGCCCTGTTAGGACTCACCGTTATGGTGCTACTCCTTCGGCGCTCCTTCGTTCGGTTAACTCAGCTCACCCGAGAAGCATACGCCATTGCCAAAACCCCTCCCGCGGCAGGGCTGAGGGGGTCTTACTGGGTTCGTCGCAGTCAGATCGGTACCTTGTGGCGCGCGGTCAGCATCTTGCTGCGGCGAGAGATGCGTCGGTTGCGGGAGCTTCACGCTGAGGCGGCGGAACACGCCAAGACATCGCAGCGCGAGCGTGATGCCTTGCGCTGGATTGGTCATCGCATCCGGAATCCGCTGCAATCGCTTCTGGAACAGAAAGGGATGCCAGAAGAAGCTGGCAAGCAAATGGCAGCGCTCCAGCGCGCCCTGGACGGTCTTGTCCGCCTCAGCGACATCGACGATAGCGCCAAGGTGGTACGCCGGCATGCCACTTCGCTCGATATCGCTAAGGCACTGCACGGGTATGCCGAGGCAAAAAATTCGCCCCCTGAAAACCCCATTGATTACTCAGGTCCGGCAGCCGGTGTGTTTGTTCTGTTTGAGGATGTCGCCTTGGAGGAGATCCTCGACACGCTGATCGAGAACGCCGTCCGCCATCGGCGACCCTGGACGCCGATCGTCATCACCCTTGAAGTGGGTAATGACCCTGGTCGCGTGGCGCCCATGGCAACCGTCAGGGTGTTCAACGAAGGCGAGGCGTTTGAAGAGCCCCAGCGGGCCTTTGAAAGCGGTTACACCAAAGGTGAGCACGGCGGCCAAGGTCTTGGACTTTATATGGTGCACACCTATTGCACGCATTGCAACGGTGAAGCCTTTGCCGAAAATACGAAGGATGGTGCTGCTGTGATTCTTCGGTTGCCCGTGCTGCACATTTACGCGTTTGGGTCGAATCCGACTGTTGCCTGAAAGGCCAAGTGGTCATTTGTCAACCAAAAATCCAGAGGGACGTCCGTAGTCCGATAGATTACGGACGTTCGTAATGTTTTCCTCCAATAGCCCATGGTCGAGGTCCGGGCATTCGGCTGATAATGTCAAACGAAATCAGGGGAGAGGCAATCTTACCAATCTTCACGGCCTTGGCCGAAATTCTGATATTCGATTCGAGAGACGCTGCTATCGGATTAGTTGTGCCACGGCGGTTTCTACCAGGGAGTAGTCAATCAATTCCTGTTCCAAACGAAGTTTTTTACATATGCGGTTGTCCCTCAGATCATCGAACAGGGCACTTTCAGTCGGCGTGAGATTCGGCAGATCATTGGTTACCTGACTTTGCTCAGACCCCCATAAAACCTCGTGAGCTATTAACGTCGGCCGATCCATCAAGAATGACTCGGCATGAGGAAAGCTGCGTCGCAAGGAATCCAAGATCGCAAATCCGTGGGTATCGATGTCACCCCAGTAATATATGGCGCAGTGTTGTAACCAAGCAGCTCTAGACAACGCGTCCCACCCATAGGCGAGCCAGAAACTCTTCGGCGACTTCGTATTGGCTTTGAAGTGCTAGATCGCTATTTACATGCCCAAGATTGACGCCCTGGATGACATCACCGCTAACTACGATGGCGTCGGGTGCGCGTATCGACGGCTCTGACCTTGTGTATCTTTCTCGGTCTGTGGCTAAACTAGCCAGTAGCACGTCGTTTGAGATCGGGTCATCGGGCGATCTATGTAGATCGGAGATATGTAGAATTGAGAACATAACCCTTTTTGGACTAAACCGCTGGCGCGGTAGTCGCGGGTTGACGGCCGAATTCAGCCGGCCGGGCTCAGTGGGGCGAATTTACAGAAAGCTCCCAACGGAGAACGATGAAGTGGCTGCTTGCAGCACTTCACTCAATCCCGATAAGGAGCTTGACCATGACGCCTCTACGCCAGCGGATGCTCGAAGACATGGCGATCCGCAACCTTGCCGATAACACCCAATCGGCCTACCTCCAGCAAGTCATCGCTTACGCGCGACACTTTGACCGCTCACCGGCAGAACTCGGTCCGGAGGAGGTTCGTGCCTATCAGGTGCATTTGACGCAGACCCGAATGCTCTCGGCCAGCAGCGTCAGCGTCGCGACCGGCGCGCTGCGCTTTTTGTACAAGGTAACGCTCAAGCGACCCTGGGCGGTCGACGAGATTCCGATGCCCAAGCGACCCTTCAAGTTGCCGGTGATTCTCAGCCGCGAGGAAGTCATGCACTTCCTGGACTCGATCGCCAACCGCAAGCATCGAGCGATTCTCATGACGGCCTATGCGGCGGGCTTGCGCATCTCGGAAGCCACCCACCTCAAGGTGACTGACATCGACAGCCAGCGGATGATGCTCCGGGTCGATCAAGGCAAGGGGCGGAAGGATCGGTATGTAATGCTCTCGCCGCGTTTGCTCGATGAGCTGCGCGCCTACTGGAAAGCCGCCCATCCGACGCTGTGGCTGTTTCCGGGCGATCTGCCTGCGCAGCCGATCACACGCGATGCCGTAGGGCAAGCCTGCCAGAAAGCGCACCGCGCTTCAGGTATTGCCAAACCGATCACCCCGCACGCGCTGAGGCACGCTTTCGCCACCCACCTGCTTGAGTCCGGCACCGATGTCCGCACCATTCAACTCCTGCTCGGACACCGCAGTCTGGCGACGACCTCGCGCTACCTGAAAGTCGCCACCAGCACCGTGTGCGCCACCGCCAGCCCCTTCGACTTGCTACCCAAGGTTGAACCACTACCACCGACACCGCCGCACCGCGCTCACTTCTGAGACGGGCAGTGCGTGCCATCGGGCTCGAGGTGGCGGACATCTTTCGCCAGGCCGGGCCCAGTTACCGCCAGCACCACGCTGACGCGCTTAGTCGCGGGCAGCGTTGCGTCATGAGCGCGATCGAGCGTTGCCGTACCGCTGCGCTCGGCGGGCATGTCGAGCAGTGCGATTCCTGCGGTCACCAGCGCATTGCCTTCAACAGTTGCAGAAATCGGCACTGCCCAAAGTGTCAGTCCCTGGTGCGCGCGCAGTGGCTGGAAGATCGCCACGCCGACCTCATTCCCGTGGATTATTTCCACGTAGTCTTTACGTTGCCCGAAGAGATCGCGGCGATCGCGTACCAGAACAAGGCCGTGGTCTACGACATTCTGTTTCACGCCACCGCCGAAACCTTGCGCACGATCGCGGCCGATCCCAAGCATCTGGGCGCCGAGATTGGCTTCATTGCGATCCTGCATACCTGGGGCCAGAATCTTCTGCATCATCCGCATCTGCATTGTGTGGTTCCGGGCGGCGGTCTGAGTGCCGACGGCGGGCGCTGGATCTCCTGCCGTCCCGGTTTCTTCCTGCCAGTACGCGTGCTTTCACGACTGTTTCGCCGGTTGTTTCTGGCGCAGTTGCAGACTGCCTTCGATGCCGGGCACCTGCGTTTCTTCAACGCGCTTGAACCGCTTCAGGCTCCCCGTGCGTTCGCCCGGCATCTGGCTCCCGCTCGCCGCGCCGAGTGGGTGGTTTACGCCAAGCCATCGTTTGGCGGACCTCAGCACGTCCTTGAGTATCTCGGTCGTTACACGCATCGCGTCGCCATCTCCAACAATCGCCTGATCGACTTCGGCGAGGGCAAGGTCACCTTCCGCTGGAAAGACTACCGCCACGCGTCGCGCCAGAAGGTGATGCGCCTGGAGGCGCAGGAGTTCATGCGCCGCTTCCTGCTGCACGTTCTGCCGGACGGATTCCAGCGGATCCGGCATTACGGCCTTCTGGCCAACCGTTACCGCGCGGTCAAACTTGCCCGGTGCCGGCAGTTGCTCGCCGAACCCGCCCCCGTTGTCGAGGTCCCGGAAGTGCCGCTGGACTACCGCGACCGCTACCAGTTGCTTACCGGCAAGTCGCTGCGTGACTGCCCGAAATGCGGCCATGGCCACATGGTTTGCATCGAAACCTTCCTGCCGGGCGCTATGCCACGGGGGCCGCCGCGCGATCATGGATGAATTCCAATACACCGTCGCTGCTGAACGCGTCCGACATTTCCTTGCGGAACGGCGGCCTTCCCTTTGTCGGCGCGGACGCATTCCACCGCAATGCGCGCTGGTCAAGGCTGGTGCGCCCCTCAAATGGTTCCTCGCATCGGTCCGACATCCGACACGCGGCCAGGCAATTCATGCCCGTGCCTCTAATGCGCGCTTTGCGCCATCGTCAAAGCATCGCTTCGACCCTGCCGCCTTGATTCAATCCCCATAGCTTCACCGCCTGCGCGGCGGTTCAGTCCAACAGGATTTTTAGCCTACCGGTCGCGGTGGTGGCGCCGCGCCGCTCATTGAACTTGGCACGCCGCGTCCGCCAGGCTAAAAACCCTCTGCCGTCTGAAACGACGCTGCTTGGCATACGCTATGCCAACGCAATGCCCAGTCGCTCAAGTATCGCTTGTGTTACAAGATAAGGCAACACTGATAGAAGGCGCTCGCAATCGTCAGGGTAGTTCGCTTCAGGAACGGCTGCTAATGCCGACTGTGGAGTGCTACATAAGGCCGAACATCGGCCCTACGTTTCTTGCGCGACTTCGGATCGTCAGCACTTGGGCCTTCAGATGATGGCATCTGATACCGTGAAAATTAGTCGTGACAAAAAGTCCCCGTTAGAATCACACGATGTTCTCCCGTCTCGACCTCGCGATCGACCTCCTGCATTCTGTATCCGACGCCGCACTGGCGACCCATTCGTCGTCTTTGGCAGGTTTCCCGTTCGCGAGCAACGTCCCCTTTGTTGTCGACGAGCAACAATGCCCGATCCTCCTGATCTCAGGGCTTGCCGAACACACCCGAAATCTTGCTGCCAATCCGCGGGCGAGCCTCATGATTGCCACGGCACTTGGCGAGGGCGAGGTCGCGCGCATCTCTTTGGTTGGGGAAGTTCGTCAACTTGATCCCGATCCGCGGCTGGTGACACGCTACCTTCGATATCACCCCCATGCCGAGCGCTTCCTGCAACTTGGCGATTTTGGATTCCACCGGTTTGAACCCATTCGCGTAATGACGGTGGGTGGATTTGCCAAGGCAAGTTGGCTGGAGGGAGAACGACTGCTGGAAGCCTCGTCGATCTCCCCGGCGCAGGAGGTCGCCCTATTGGATGCCGCCGCAAACGTGGTTCCTGATGGACTTACCCTTCTCGGTGTCGACGCCTACGGTGCCGACGTGATGTCGAGCCAGGGACGCGCACGCGTGCGCTTTGGTGTCGGACCGGTTACCCCGGATGCCTTGTTGCCGACCCTGGTGCGCGAACTTGAGCACCAAGGCTTCGCCGTTCGGAAGCCATTGTCCTAAACCCCTTAGATTCCGGAAGGCCCGATGGGTGATGCTTTGGCCGGTTTAACGGCCACAGGGCAACATTGTAGATAGAGGCTGGAATGCGGCAATGCTGTTGGGCGTTGCCGCCCCTTACTGGACTGGACTTGGTGGGTCATTATTCGGCTTGCGTGGAAGCGAGTAGGGCGCCACGTCACCCAAATGCGGATGCGAAGCCCCCCATCCTCCTTCCGGATCCGACAATTTCGCATAGAGATCTCCCGACCCCGAGCTTTGATCCGCCAGGGAGAGCAGGCGAGCTTCCGGAGTTCTCGGCCGCCGATAACCCGAGGTGTAGGCCGCGCCTTGCTCCGCCCCCAGTGCGTGCCGCAGCGACATATAGTGTGCTGCGGGGATCTTCAGTGTCATCCGGTCTTCGGCTACGGCGACCCAATCACCGATCGTCTGCTTGTGCCCGTTCAGGATACTGTTGTCTGTCAGGCGGTAACGATTGTGGATCATGTGATATTCATCCGCCTTCCCCATGTCGTGCAACAGTGCCGCCATCAACGAAACATCCGGATCAGCGGCCGGGTGAAACCGCAGCAGCGCAAGCGCCGCCTCGCCGGTTTCAACCATGTGACGCAAGTTACCGTTACGGACACTGTGGTGGCCGATGCACGATCCAGGATTGACACAAAAGCGTTCAAACCGTTCGCCATCCCACAGTATCCGGTTGAAAAGCTCCTGCCATACCAGCGGCAGCCGCTCCCAGAGGGCGCTGGCCCGGGCCAGCAAATCGCGATCCGTAACCCAGTCACCGGGGACGGTCTTGAACAAATCCTCGCTGCGGCATGGCAATTCGCACAGAATGACGCGAGCAATGCGAACCATGCCGTTCTGGCACACGGGTTGGCCCAGAATATACCGAGGTGAGACCAGAACCCCCGGCTTGAGGCGAATGTCCGGCTGGTTGGCGTGCCAGGTGACACCGATGCTGGCACGGTCGTGGAACAGGGTTGCCGTCATCTGGTAGCCCTTGGGGTGCAGTGCAATCCGGTCCAAGGATGTGATCCTGAACAGTCTAGGCATCGCCCGGATGCCCTCGGGGGTGATGTTCTCAATCATGGTGGAGTTCCTCCATAGTGTGCTCGGCTGGAACGGCGGCGTTATCCGGTTGCGTATCCTCGGTGGTGGCGCTCAAAGCACCGAGCGCCGCCATGGCTCCCGACTGGGTGAGCAAGCGCTCGAAGGCCGATCCGTCCTTGTGCGTGGCGTCCGGGATGAATCGGGAGTAGGTTCCGAACAGCATCTTGGTCGATGTGTGGCCCATCTGGCGGGCGATCCACTCCGGCGACTCTCCAGCAGCCAGCCACAAGGTGGCGGCCGTATGGCGCGTCTGGTAGGGCTTGCGGCGCCGAATCTTGAGCGCCTTGAGCGTCGGATGCCAGACCCGGTTCGCCATGTTGCGGTAATTGATCGGCTGCCCGTTGTTCTGGCAGAACACGTAGTCCGATTTGAAAGGCGCGGTCAGCGCCTGTTGCTGGCGCAACGCATCGGCAACCAGTGAGGACATCGCGATGTCGCGCTCCGAGCCGGAGGTCTTCGGTATATCGATCTCCCCGTACACCAGTGCCTCCCGAACCAGGATCTGCATGCGTTCGAAATCGACATTGACCCACTTCAAGGCGTTCTGCTCCGATGGACGCATTGCAGTGAATATGGCTACCGTGTAGTAGGGGCGGTGGGCCACGGGGACAGCGCCCAGAATCTTTGTCACCTCGGCCAATGACAGAGGGTCGACGTCCGTCTTTTTGACGCGTAGCGGCTTGATGCCATGGAAGGGCGTGGTAAATTTGTAGCGGTCGGCGGCGTCGGCGAGAATCTGACGAAGTATGTTCAGAATCCCGTTGATCCGGGAGGACGAGAGTCCTTTTCCATCGCGGGAATCTTTGGCGAGATGAGTGCGAAGGTTGAGGATGTCCTGCTTGGAAATGTCGCCGACCCTTCTGCCCTTGAAGCGGGGCACCAAGTGCTTGCGCAGAATGTCGCTGACCTTGACCTGGGTCGAATGCATCCATTCGACCTCCTTGTCCAGATACCAGCCGTCGACGTACTCGGAAAACAGTGGATGCGTGCCAACCAGTACCGAGACCGCAGCATGTGTAACGCGCATCGTTTCGACCGCTTGCACTGCGGCCTCCTGAATCTCAGCGACGGTCGGTTCCGTCACTTGAGGGAGTGGCGATTCGAAAAGGTCGCCTTTGGTGCTTGCCGGGAAATAAGACCGGTACGAGAAGGTGCCGGCGGCTATCTCTTGTTCAATCCGTTTGAGAGTTCCGGCCATCAGTCGTCGATTTGCAACTGTGTCCGAAAGCAGCGTGTACTCGCGGCAGCGAATGTTCCTATAGTAAAAATCGAAAAACAGCTTACCGTTGTCGTTCTTGCGCACGCTAGCCATTGACGTACCCTCCAGAAGCAAGAGGAATTCGCTGCATATGGGACGCGTTTCCGCTTAACGTTTCTTCAACGCGTTCCCAAATGAATAGGATGCGCCGTCCACCAGGCGTGCGGACGTAGTGGGTTCCCTCAAAAAATACTCGGTCCTTGAGGTACTCGCGGATGTGGCGTGTGGAGTAGGGAAGACGCTCGGAAAGCATCTCTGGACTTAAGTACGTAAAATTCATTATTGGTCTCCTTAGTCACGTTTGTTAATAGAATGATTCAAATGTAGCACGTCAAGAACGTGCTTGTCAAGCACATTTGAATCTTTTTCTAAACAATTGCTCTTTGTGAGAACATTCGTGCCGTAAGAGCAGCTGATAAAAGAGGGATAAAAAATGATTCGATTCCGCTTGCGTGAACTAATGGGGGACAAGGCGTTCCGAGAGAATCGGCGCGTGACGTTCGAAGAGGTGAGCGGCGCCACTGGAATAAATCGAACAACGCTGTCGAAGATGGTCAATCAACGCGGTTACAACACGACGACTGACAATCTGGATCAGTTGTGTCGATTCTTTAAATGCCCTATCAGCGACTTGGTGGAGTATGTTGAGATTCCAGAGGAATGAAACTCAAGGCTGTCTCGGTCGTTGGGTCATCCGCACTTGCATTAATTGACGCGAGCGAAGATGACTTGTCGGAGTTGTATTCAGGCCATCAAAATGCTATCGGCATTGGTTGGGCCAAGAATGGGCCACCGGTGGGCCATGATTGGGCCATGACTGTTTTCTTGTGCCAAAACGCGAGACGGAAATGTCCTGCCAGAGCTGTTGGCAGGTCTCGCGGATGAAATGCGTATGGCCTGAAAGCCGCACTATGACTGGATGTTGCGCGGCACTTCGCGTTAGGCTAAAATCCGGCCCCTTAAGTAGCAGGCGCGTAGCTCAGCTGGTTAGAGCACCACCTTGACATGGTGGGGGTCGTTGGTTCGAGTCCAATCGCGCCTACCAACACCAAGCAACGGCCGCAGGGTAAATCTTGCGGCCGTTCCGTTTTCAGTCGTCAATTCGGCTGTGCCACCATAGGCGCAAATCTTGGCACAGGCCGCCGCTGTCGAACTCGACAATGGCGACTCCATCCAGCGCCAGCCGCGGCAGCGGATCGCCGGGTTGGCGCGCCAGCATGTTGGTGCCGGTTGACGCGACCCACATCTTGAACATGTCTTCCGAAGTCACCTGATACGTGGTGTGCCAGTGGGCGATACCACCCGTCCCATTACGCTGCAGCACTTCGTAGGTGAGGCGAATATCGGTTTGCAGCTTGGTGCGCTGCCAGTAATGCTTGATCGCCTCATGGCCCTGCTGGATGGCGAAGGGAGTGTTGTGATAGGTGCCGTCGAGTGTGAACAGCGATGCCAGGAGATTATCGTCGCTGGTTTCCCATGCACGCTTGTAGTTCTCCATGAATCCATCGACGTCCATGTCCTGCCTCCTCTGGTGGTGAGCACGGAATGATGCCGTAACGCGATGAAACGCTGTGATAAAATTTCAGCAAATCTATTTGCAGGGCGCACCGCGTGATTTCCGCGTGAACCGTGCGCCCTGTTGCTTTTCTGGAGCTGCGAAATGCCGGTGATCACCCTGCCCGATGGATCGAAACGCGAATACCCGCAAGCGCTGACGGTGGCGGACGTGGCGGCGTCAATTGGCGCCGGTCTGGCCAAGGCTGCGCTGGCGGGGCGTGTCGATGGAGCGCTGGTCGATACTTCCTTCCTGATCGAGCGTGACGTACAACTGGCGATCGTCACCGACAAGGATGCCGACGGCCTCGACATCATTCGCCATTCGACATCTCACCTCATGGCTTACGCCGTCAAGGAACTCTTCCCTGAAGCGCAGGTGACCATCGGTCCGGTGATCGAAAACGGCTTCTACTACGACTTTGCCTGCAAGCGACCTTTCACGCCGGAAGACCTGGAGGCCATCGAAAAGCGCATGACTGAACTGGCGAAGAAGGATTTTCCGGTCACCCGCGAAGTCTGGCCGCGCAACGAGGCGGTGGAGTTTTTCAAGTCCATCGGCGAGTATTACAAGGCCGAGCTGATTGCCGCGATTCCGCAAGGTGAGGATGTGTCCTTGTATCGCGAGGGCGACTTCATCGACTTGTGCCGCGGTCCGCACGTGCCCTCCACCGGCAAGCTCAAGGTCTTCAAACTCATGAAGGTGGCCGGCGCCTACTGGCGCGGCGATCAGAAGAATGAACAGTTGCAGCGCATTTACGGCACGGCCTGGGCAAAGAAGGATGAGTTGGAGGCCCATCTGCACATGCTGGAGGAAGCCGAGAAGCGCGACCATCGCAAGCTCGGCCGCCAGCTCGATCTCTTCCACCTGCAGGAAGAAGCGCCCGGCATGGTGTTCTGGCATCCGCACGGCTGGACCGTCTGGCAGGAGGTGGAGCAGTACATGCGCCGTGTCTATCGCGACAACGGCTACCAGGAAGTGCGTTGCCCGCAGATTCTCGACCGCACATTGTGGGAGCGCTCCGGCCACTGGGAGCATTTCAAACACAACATGTTCACCACCGAGTCGGAGAGCCGCGATTACGCCGTGAAGCCGATGAATTGCCCGGGGCATGTGCAGATATTCAATACCGATGTGCGTTCCTATCGTGAACTGCCGTTGCGCTATGGCGAGTTCGGCTCCTGCCATCGCAACGAGCCTTCTGGCGCGCTGCACGGCGTGATGCGGGTGCGTGCCTTCACCCAGGACGACGGACACATTTTTTGTACCGAAGACCAGATTCAGTCGGAAGTCACGGCCTTCAATGACCTGTTGCGCAAGGTGTATGCCGACTTCGGCTTCCACGATGTCGCCGTCAAACTGGCGCTGCGTCCCGACGGGCGGGTGGGCGAGGATCATCTGTGGGACAAGGCGGAGAGCGCCCTGCGCGCAGCACTGACGGCCAGCGGTCTGGCCTGGGACGAATTGCCGGGCGAAGGCGCCTTTTACGGGCCCAAGATCGAATTCCATATCAAGGACGCCATCGGCCGCTCCTGGCAGTGCGGCACGGTGCAGGTGGATTTCTCCATGCCCGGGCGGCTCGGTGCCGAATATGTCGGCGAGGACAACAGCCGCCACACGCCGGTGATGCTGCATCGGGCAATCCTCGGCTCGCTGGAGCGGTTCATCGGCATCCTGGTGGAAAACCACGCCGGTGCTTTCCCGCTGTGGCTGGCGCCAGTGCAGGTTGTTGTGATGAATATCTCCGAAGCGCAGACGGATTACGCCGAGAATGTGGCGAAAATGCTGCGCGACGCAGGCTTGCGTGTCGCGAGCGATTTGCGCGGCGAGAAAATTAACTATAAAATACGCGAACATAGCTTGTTGAAGCGGCCTTATATCGTTGTCGTGGGTGACAAGGAAAAGGCCGCAGGGTTGGTTGCTTTGCGTGCCCGCGGCAATAAGGATCTCGGGCAGATGTTCCCCCAGGCCTTGATCGAGCGACTGTTGCACGAACGGTGCAGCAGGAGCGTGGCGGTCTGATTTTTGAATTTTTTGGAGATTTAAACCATCGCTCAGGATAAATCGCAGCGTCTCAACGAAGAGATCACCACCCCCGAGGTTCGCTTGGTCGGGGAAGGCGGAGAGCAACTGGGCATAGTCCCGATTCGTCAGGCGTTGGCGCTGGCCGAAGAGGCTGGAGTGGATCTGGTGGAAATTGCGCCCACGGCCGTGCCGCCCGTCTGCAAGATCATGGACATCGGCAAGTTCAAGTACCAGGAAGCCAAGCGGCAGCACGAGGCCAAGCTGAAGCAGAAGCAGGTGGTGGTGAAGGAAGTCAAGTTTCGCCCCGGTACGGACGAAAACGATTACCAGATCAAGTTGCGCAACGTGATCAAGTTTCTGAGCGAAGGTGACAAGGCAAAAATTACCTTGCGTTTTCGCGGACGTGAAATGGCGCACCAGGAGATCGGCATGCGTATGCTTGAGCGAATCAAGCTGGATCTTGAGCAGCAGGCGATGGTGGAGCAGTGGCCGAAAATGGAAGGGCGCCAGCTCATCATGGTGCTGGCGGCTTCGAAGAAAAAGCCGCACTGAGAATTTGTGGAATTTGTTCCGCATGCCCGGCATGCGGAAACAAGAAGTGGTTGCGGGTCACCAAGCGTTCCCGAGGCGGGAATCACCTGGCAGCCATGTAATAGGGAGATCTTCGATGCCGAAGATGAAGACCAAGAGCGGTGCCAAGAAGCGCTTTATCATTCGCGCTTCCGGCGGCATCAAGCGCGGGAGTGCGTTCAAGCGCCACATCCTGACCAAGAAAACCACCAAGAGCAAGCGCCAGTTGCGCGGTGTGCACACCGTGCATGCCTCGGACGCCAAGTCCGTGCGCGCCATGCTGCCCAACGGTTAAGGAGAGACACCATGCCAAGAGTCAAACGTGGTGTAACGGCGCGCGCGCGCCACAAGAAGGTTCTCGACCTCGCCAAGGGTTACCGCGGCCGTCGCAGCAAGGTCTATCGCATCGCCAAGGAAGCGGTGATGAAGGCCGGGCAGTATGCCTACCGCGACCGTCGTCAGCGCAAGCGGCAGTTCCGCGTGCTGTGGATCGCCCGTATCAATGCGGCGGCCCGCGAACTGGGCATGAAGTACAGCACTTTCATGAACGGCCTGAAGAAGGCCTCGATCGAGGTCGACCGCAAGGTGCTGGCTGACCTCGCCGTGTTCGACAAGCCGGCATTCGCCGCCCTGGCCGCACAGGCCAAGGCCAAGCTGACGGCCTGAGTTCCGCTGTACCCGGAGAAGGAGGCCCAGGGCTGTTGGGGGCCTCCTTTTTTACTCCCGCTTCTTCGTCCTGATCAATGGATAACCTGGATCAACTCGTAGCGTCCGCGACGTCCGACTTTGCTGCCGCCACCGAGCCGGCCAAACTGGAAGACGCCAAGGCGCGCTACCTCGGCAAGGAAGGCGCGCTCACCGCGCTGCTCAAGGGCCTGGGCAAACTGCCGGTCGAAGAACGCAAGAGCGCCGGCGCGGCGATCAACATCGCCAAGGAGCGCATAGAGTCGTCGCTGGCGACACGGCGCGAGGCACTCAAGAATGCCCAGCTCGAAGCCCAGTTGGCCACCGAAGCGCTCGACGTCACGCTGCCCGGTCGCGGAAGCCTGCGCGGCAGCCTGCACCCGGTGACGATCAGCCTGGATCGCATCGAGCAGCTGTTCCGCTCCATTGGTTTCGAGGTTGCCGACGGCCCGGAGATCGAAACCGACTGGCATAACTTCACGGCGCTGAACACGCCGGAGAATCATCCCGCGCGTTCGATGCACGACACCTTCTATCTGCAGGACGATGCCGGCAAGGTGCGCGACGACGTGCTGCTGCGCACCCACACCAGCCCGGTGCAGGTGCGCGCCATGCTGGCCCACGTCGAACGCTACAAGCACCTCGACACCCTACCGGAGCTGCGCGTGATCTGTCCCGGCCGCGTCTTTCGGGTTGATTCCGATGCCACGCATTCGCCGATGTTCCACCAGGTCGAAGGCCTCTGGATTGGGGAAACCGTCAGCTTCGCCGACCTGAAGGGCGTGGTCGCCGATTTTCTGCGCCGCTTCTTCGAGTCCGACGAGCTCAAGGTGCGCTTCCGCCCATCCTTCTTCCCGTTCACCGAGCCGTCTGCCGAGATCGACGTCGCCTTCATGGGCGGCGCACTTGAAGGCCGCTGGCTGGAAATCGCCGGCTGCGGCATGGTCCATCCCAATGTCCTGCGCTGCGGCGGCTTCGATCCGGAGAAGTACACCGGCTTCGCCTTCGGCATGGGACCGGACCGGTTGACCATGCTGCGCTATGGCATCAATGACCTGCGCCTGTTCTTCGACGGCGACCTGCGCTTCCTTTCGCAGTTTCATTGAGCGCCACGTGCGAACCTGAACCGCTATGCAATTCTCTGAATCCTGGCTGCGCAGCCTCTGCAATCCCGCACTCTCGACCGACCAGCTCTGCCACCTGCTGACCATGGCCGGCCTCGAGGTCGAGGAACGCCGTATCGCCGGCGCTGACTTTTCCGGTGTCGTCGTGGCAGAAGTGCTGAGCGTCGACAAGCATCCCGATGCCGACAAACTCAAGCTCTGCTCGGTTAACGTCGGCGAACCCGCTCCGCTGCAGATCGTCTGCGGCGCGCCAAACGTCGCCTCCGGCATGAAAGTGCCTTGCGCGCGGGTCGGCGCCAAGCTGCCCGGCATCGAGATCAAGCGCGCCAAGGTGCGTGGTATCGAAAGCTTCGGCATGCTCTGCTCGGCGCGCGAACTGGGCCTTTCCGAGGATCATGGCGGGCTGCTGCCGCTGGCCGCCGACGCGAGGGTGGGCGAGGACATCCGCCGTCATTTCGATCTCGACGATCAGTTGATCACGCTCAAACTGACTCCGAACCGCTCCGACTGCCTTTCCCTGCTGGGTATCGCGCGTGAACTTTCGGCACTGACCGGTGCGCCACTGCTGGCGCCCGAGGTCAAGCCCGTTGCGGCAGTCTTGACCGACACGCGCCAAGTGGTACTCGACGCTCCCGCTTCGTGTTCGCGCTACTGCGGCCGCATCATCCGCGGCGTCAATGTCAATGCCACGACGCCGGAGTGGATGAAGCGCCGCATCGAGCGCAGCGGCATCCGCGCCATCTCCTTCCTGGTTGACGTCACCAACTACGTGATGCTCGAACTCGGCCAGCCACTACACGCTTTCGACGATGCCGAACTCTCGGGTGCGATCCATGTGCGGCTGCCCAAGCCCGGCGAAAAATTGCTGCTGCTGAACGAACAGATAGTGACGCCGACGGCGGACACGGCCTTGATCGCCGACGACGAAAAGCCGCTGGCCATGGCCGGCGTCATGGGCGGCGAGCATTCGGGCATCGGCGACCAGACCAAAGACCTGTTCCTCGAGAGCGCCTTCTTTCCGCCCGCGGCGATCGCCGGCAAGGCGCGCGCGCTGGGCTTCAGTTCGGATGCTTCGCACCGTTACGAGCGCGGCGTCGATTTCGCATTGCAGCGCAAGGCCATCGAGCGCGCGACGCAATTGATCCTCGACACCTGCGGCGGACAGCCGGGACCGGTGGTCGAGGCGGTCGCCGCCGATCACCTGCCGCAGCGCCGATCAGTCAATTTGCGCAGCGCCCGGGTCGACAGGGTGCTCGGCATCGAACTGCCTGAGGCGCGGATCGAAGCCATGCTGCGCGGGCTCGGCCTCCAGGTCGAAGTTACCGCAGAGGGTTTCAGCGTGACGCCGCCGTCCTTCCGCTTCGACATCGAGATCGAGGAAGACCTGATCGAGGAAGTCGCCCGCGTCCACGGTTACGACAACATTCCGTCGCGGCCGCCGATGGCGCGCATGGCGATGATGCCGGCCACTGAAACAAGTCGCACGCCGATGAGCCTGCGGCGCATGGTGGCAGGGCGCGAGTATCACGAGGTGGTGACTTACAGCTTCGTCGATTCGGGCTGGGAAGCCGATTTTGCCGCCGTCCCGTCGAGCATCGTGCTGGCCAATCCGATCGCGAGCCAGATGGGCGTCATGCGTTCGACGATGATCGGCGGCCTGGTCGGCACCCTGGTCGCCAACCGCAGGCGGCAGACCGAGCGGGTGCGCGTGTTCGAAATCGGACGCTGCTTCCTGCGCGATGTCACCGCCGGGCCGGTCGCCGGATTCGCCCAGCCGCTGCGCCTGGCCGGCCTTGCCGCCGGCACGGCGAGCCCCGAGCAGTGGGGCAGCGCCAGTCGTCGCGTGGATTTCTACGACGTCAAGGCCGATGTCGAGGCCCTGTTCTCGCCGCGCCACCTTGAGTTCGTCAAGACCTCCCATCCGGCGCTGCATCCAGGTCGTTGCGCGACGGTGATGCTCGACGGACGCAGCGTCGGCGTTGTCGGCGAACTGCATCCGCGCTGGGTGCAGAAATACGAACTCGGCACGGCGCCGGTGGTCTTCGAACTCGAATTGAACGAGGTCCTGGCGACGCCTTTCCCGGGCTATGCCGAGGTCTCGCGCTTCCCGGCGGTGATCCGGGATCTGGCCTTGGTCGTGGCGCAAGGCCAGGCCCTTGCGCCACTGCTGGCGGCCCTGCGCGGCGCGGCGCCGGCCATCGTGCGCGATGTTGCATTATTCGATGTGTATCATGGAAAAGGCTTGGGCGAAAGCGAAAAGAGCCTTGCCTTCCGGATAGTTATGCAAGATACTCAACGTACTCTCGAGGATACGGAAGTGGACGCCGTGATCGCCGATCTCCTGATGATCGCCCGTCGCGACTTCAATGCATCCTTGCGGGCATAAACAGGGGCGGAGCAAAAAATGACATTGACCAAGGCGGAACTCGCCGATCTGCTGTTCGAGAAAGTCGGCCTTAACAAGCGCGAAGCCAAGGACATGGTCGAAGCCTTTTTCGACGAAGTGCGCCTCGCCCTGGAGCAGGGCGACAGTGTGAAGCTTTCCGGCTTCGGCAATTTCCAGTTGCGCGACAAGCCGCAGCGTCCCGGACGCAATCCCAAAACCGGTGAGGAAATACCGATCACCGCCCGCCGCGTCGTTACCTTCCATGCCAGCCAGAAGCTCAAGGCGGCGGTCGAGGCCTTCCCACGTGGCGACGGCCAGCAATAGCCGGGGCGAACTGCCGCCGATCCCGGCCAAGCGCTACTTCACCATCGGTGAGGTGAGCGAACTCTGCGGCGTCAAGCCGCACGTGCTGCGCTACTGGGAGCAGGAATTCACCCAGTTGCGGCCGGTCAAGCGGCGCGGCAACCGCCGCTATTACCAGCACCACGAAGTCCTGCTGGTGCGACGCATCCGCGAACTGCTGTATCAGGAAGGATTCACCATAAGCGGCGCACGCAATCGCCTCGAGGGTGGCCCAGGCAAGATGCTGGAGACGCCGGAGATTCCGGTCGGCGGAGACGGCATGTCGGTGCGCGCCGAACTTGCGTCGATCATTGAATTCCTGCGCACTGCCTGACGCCGGTGCGCGGGGCGGAATTCACGGCACGCAAAGCGATGGCAGCCGTTTCCTTTGTTATAATTCGCGCAGTCGGGGCGTGGCGCAGCCTGGTAGCGCACTTGCATGGGGTGCAAGGGGTCGCGAGTTCGAATCCCGCCGCCCCGACCAGTAATACCAAGGGTTTCCGGTTAATCGCCGGAAACCCTTTTTCCTTGTTGAGTGTCTTTCAGGAAAATGCTCAACAACTTGTTTGGCTATGGATGAATCACGACTGACACTCTGACCCATGACGAATCAAACCAAGTTCTGTTATCACTGCGGTACCCACCATCCGGTTGAGGAGATGCGCCAGATTGAAACCCGGGCGGGCAAGCGCTGGCGCTGTATCCGCAGTATCCAGGCCACGCACAAGACCGCCGCGGCGCGCGATGCTTTCGGGCGCGAGGTCTCCGCGATGAATACGGCGGAAGCCAAGAGCCACGCCCGGCGCCTGAACGAACTTCGTCAGGACAAGTGATTTCACTGCCGCTGCTGCAACTTGTGCATGGGTGATCCTTTGCCTTGATGCAGTTCAAGGTAATTTGGGAAGTCGAAACAAGAGGACATTCCTTGTCAATTTCGGGATTACAGCGTGGCTATCGTGGGCGCAGGATGATGGAAAATTCAGCCTCAAAAGGAAGCTCCCATGCGCATCGAATCCGTCGAACTGGTTGCACTGCCCAACGCCCCGGCATGGCAGGAGAAGGTTTACCGGGCCCGGATGGATACCGGCGAGGCCATGGACCTGTTCCAGCAGCACTGGGATGTACCTTTGCCACCGGAAAGCCTGGTCGGACTGACGGTCGAAGAGGCGCGGAAAAAGCGCAATGAACGGATGTTCGCCATCGCTTCGGGGAACCACTGAGCACAATCGTCTCGCGTCCGGGGCTCAGCCGGGCAGTTTGAACGGCAGACGGGTGGCGGTTTCCGCCTCGTAGTCCTGCATAGCGGAGTCTTCTTGGGCGATGAAGTCTGCCACGGCGCGGCGCATGCCCGGGTGAGCGATCCAGAATGCTGACCAGGTGGGCATTGGCTCGAAACCGCGGGCGAGTTTGTGTTCCCCTTGCGCACCGGGCTCGAAGGTTTTCAGTCCGTTGCGGATGCAGTACTCGATTCCCTGGTAGTAACAAAGCTCGAAGTGCAGGCCGGGCATGTCGATCGATGCGCCCCAATGGCGGCCATAGAGGGTTTGCCCGTCGCGGTAACAGATGGCCGAAGCGACCGGGGTCTCATCCATGAAGGCGATGAACGCGACCAGCCGCCGCCCCAGCAGGGCGCCCGCTTCGATGAAGAACTCCACGGGGAATGCCGGGTGATTGCCATAGCGGGCAAAGGTATCGCGATACTGGCGGTGAATGACTTGCCAGAGCTTGGCGCCAATTTCGTCGCCATGCCTGGCTTCCAGCTTCAGCCCGGATTCGGCTACGGCGCGTCGTTCGCGCTTGAGCTTCTTGCGCTTCCCGGCGGTGAAACCGGCAAGAAAGTCGTCGAAATTGCGGTAAGCGCGGTTGAACCAGTGGAACTGCACGCCGCGCCGCAGCAGAAGGCCGGCCTTCACCAGTCGGCTGCGGTCCGACTCCTCGACAAACAGGCATTGCCAGGAGGATGCGCCCGACTGGCGAGTGAGTTGCAGCGCGGCCTCGATCAGCGCCGTCGCCACGGTCTCCCGTTCGATGCCCCGCCGCACCAGCAGACGTGGCCCCGGCGAGGGCGTGTAGGGGATGCCGCTGACCAGTTTCGGGTAGTAGTCGAGTCCGGCGCGTTGCCAGGCTGAGGCCCAGTTCCAGTCCCGCGAGAAATCGCCGAAAGAATGTGTGCGCAGGTAGAGCGGTAGCAGCCCCAGCAGCAGGCCGCCGTCATGGAGGGCGAGGTGCCGCGCCTGCCAGCCCATCGCCGTGCCGCCAGCGCCGACTTTCTCTGCCGTGCCGAGGAATGCGCGGCTGGCGAACGGGTCATCATTGTGATCGAGCAGCGCCCAGTCGGTTTCGGAGATGTCGTTGGCGGAGTCGTGCAGAATAATTTCCATTGCCTGCAATCCTACTCCGCTGCTGGCTGCGAACCTCGGCTTGCGGCGGGAAGCGGGATGGAGGCATAGTCCTGTTCTGTTCCGACCATCGATTGCCGGTCGCCATGAGCTAAAATGGGCACAGTATTTTTTGACATTCCTGGCTCTGACCCCCATGCGCATCCTGCTTAGCAACGACGACGGCTATCTTGCGCCGGGGCTCGTCCAATTGGCCACCAGTCTCACCGATCTGGGTGAAATCATCGTGGTGGCACCGGAGCGCAACCGCAGCGGCGCGAGCAACTCATTGACTCTGGATCGCCCCCTCAACCTGCGCCGTGCAGCCAACGGTTACATGTATGTCAACGGCACGCCAACAGACTGTGTGCATCTGGCCGTTACCGGCGTACTCGAGCACCAGCCCGACATGGTGGTGTCGGGCATCAACCTCGGCGCCAACATGGGCGACGATACGATTTACTCGGGTACCGTGGCGGCGGCCACCGAAGGCTATCTGCTGGGAGTGCCGTCGATTGCGATTTCACTGGGCAGTTTCGAGGGGCGGCATTTCGCCACCGCCGGACGGGTGACGCGCGAGTTGGTGCAACGTTTCCGCCGGACGCCGTTTGCCGAACCGGTCCTGTTGAATGTCAACGTGCCGGACGTTCCCTACGATGAGTTGCGCGGCATCCAGGTCACGCGCCTGGGACGCCGCCACAAGGCGGAGCCGGCGGTGAAATCGATCAGCCCGCGCGGCGAGACGCTGTACTGGATCGGCGCCGCCGGTCCGGCGGCCGATGCCGGTGAAGGTACGGATTTCCACGCGGTGGAGCATGGCTGGGTGTCGGTGACGCCACTCCAGATTGATCTAACCCATGCTGCGCAGCTTTCGAGCGTGCGCCGCTGGCTCGATCCGGATCAATGAATACCGCCGCACTCACCGGCATCGGCATGACTTCGCAGCGCACGCGCACGC
>CAZYTN010000002.1:31726-38566 GCA_964650115.1 uncultured Sulfuritalea sp. | reverse complement strand
CCGTGGCTGGTGCGCATTCACCATCGAATGCGCGCCACCTCCTTCGCCATCGCCTTCGCGGCGGCAAGCCTGCATATCCTGGGCAAGAATTACGGCATTGCGGTATGGGCCTTCCTCGCCCTGCTCTTGCTGGTATACCCCCATGTGCTGTTTTGGCGTGCGTGCCGGGCGGAAAAGCCCGTCAAGGCCGCGCTGGATCACCTCATGGTCGATTCGGTGCTGCTCGGCATGTTCGCCGCCGCGCTGCAGTTCTCGCTGTGGCCGAGCTTCGCGGTGATCGTCGGGACCCTGACCAACAACGCCGTCAACAATGGCGGGCGCGGCATCCTGGAATCGATCCTGGGCGTGCTGGGCGGGGCGCTGATCGGGATCGGTATCTTTGGCTTCAAGCTGTCGCCGCAAACCGAGCTGTCCGCCACCATCGTCTGCATGCTCGGGCTGACCGGCTACGTGCTCGCCATCGGCAAGCTGGTATTCACCCGCAACATCCAGCTGCGCAATACCAAGAGGCGCCTGCGCGCCGTGCTGGACGGTGTCGACAGCGGCGTGATCGCCATTTCCGAGCAAGGCACCGTCGAATCCTTCAGCCTGTCGACGGAGCGGATTTTCGGTTACACCGCCACGGAAGTGCTTGGCAACAATGTCAGCATGCTGCTGGCAGAGCCCTTCCGCGGCGAGCACGACGGCCTGCACCATGCCATCGGCGGCAGAAAGGAAGTCCTGGCAAGGCGCAAGGATGGTGCCCTGTTCCACATGGCGCTGAGCGTAGGCGAAACCCGGCTCGACGACAGGAAAGTGTTCATCGCCAGCGTCAGCGACATCAGCGCGCGCAAGGCGGAAGAAACCGAGTTGCGCATTGCCGCCGCCGCCTTCGAATCGGCCGAAAGCATGCTGGTCACCGACGCCCGCGGCGTGATCCTGCGCGTCAATCGGGCCTTCATCGAAAGCACCGGGTACACGGCCGAAGAGGCCATCGGCCAGACCCCGCGCCTGCTGAAGTCCGACCGCCATGACGCGGCCTTCTACCAGGAGATGTGGCAGACCCTGCTGGCGACCGGCAGCTGGGAGGGCGAAATCTGGGACCGGCGCAAGAGCGGCGAGGTCTACCCGAAATGGCTCAGCATCTCGGCGGTGAAGGATGTCGATGGCGTGGTCACCCACTATGTCGGCACGCACCAGGACATCACCGAGCGCAAGCAGGCGGAACAGCGGATCGCCGAGCTGGCCTATTACGACCAATTGACCGGACTGCCCAACCGCACGCTGCTGCTGGACCGGCTGAAGCAGGCCATCACCGCCAGTGTCCGCAGCGACAGCCATGGCGCGCTGCTGTTCATCGACCTCGACAATTTCAAGACACTCAACGACACCCTCGGCCACGACCAGGGCGACCTGCTGCTGAAACTTGTGGCGCAGCGCCTGACCCATTGCGTGCGCGCCGGCGACACGGTGGCGCGCCTGGGCGGCGACGAATTCGTCGCGGTGCTGGCCGAGATGGGTGAAAGCGACCAGGACGCGGCCAACCGCAGCGAGGCCGTCGGCGAAAAGATCCTCGCCGCGCTGAACCAGAGCTATCCGCTCGACAAGGCCGCCTACCACAGCACGCCGAGCATCGGCGTCACGCTGTTCAAGGGCAACCGGACCGCCATCGACGACCTGCTGAAACAGGCCGACCTGGCGATGTACAAGGCCAAGGACGCCGGGCGCAACGCGCTGCGCTTCTTCGATCCGGACATGGAAACGGCGGTGATGGAACGCGCCGCGCTGGAGCGCGACCTGCGCCAGGCGGTGCGTGAAGGAAACTTCCAGCTCCACTACCAGGCGCAGATGCTTGGCGCCGACCGCATCACCGGCGGCGAAGTCCTGGTGCGCTGGCGGCATCCCAGCCGCGGCTGGGTGTCGCCGGCCGAGTTCATTGCCCTGGCGGAGGAAACCGGCCTGATCCTGCCGCTGGGCCAGTGGGTCATGGAAACCGCCTGCAGCCAACTCGCGGCGTGGTCCGCCCGGCCGGAGACGGCCCATCTCACGGTCGCCGTGAATGTCAGCGCCAAGCAGTTTCGCGATCCCGGATTCGTCGCCGCGGTGCTGGGCACGCTCCGGCGCACGGGCGCCGACCCGCACCGGCTCAAGCTGGAACTGACCGAAAGCATGCTGGTGGAAAACGTCGAGGACATCATCGAAAAAATGCACGCGCTGAAAGCCAGGGGCGTCGGCTTCGCGCTGGACGACTTCGGCACCGGCTATTCCTCGCTGTCCTACCTCAAGCGCCTGCCGCTGGACCAGTTGAAGATCGACCAGTCCTTCGTGCGCGACGTCCTGATCGACGCCAACGATGCCGCGATTGCCAGAACCATCGTCGCGCTGGCCGCCAGTCTCGGCCTGGACGTGATCGCCGAGGGCGTGGAGACAGAAGCGCAGCGCGACTTCCTCGCCGCCGCGGGTTGCCATGCCTGCCAGGGCAATTTCTTCAGCAAGCCGCTGCCGGTGGCTGGCTTCGAGGAGTTCGTGTGCGGTGCTTTTGCACACGTCAATCATTCCGGATAAATCGACGATGGATCCCGTGTCGTCCTGGAGCGATGGACCCGCAAAGCAACCGGATGGTTTGCGTGGATTCTCCAGAGGGCCTGAATCGCCGTTGCGCCAGCGCCGACTCCTGCTGCGGGAGCGTTTGCAAAAGCCGGACCCGGCAGCCTGTCCTTGCTCTCGCCTGCGCGTGGCGCTTCATTCAGACGGCATTGCCGCTCACCAGTATTTCTCGAAGGCCATCTGCCCCGGCACGCCGCGGCGGTTGGTGGCGTAGCCGCGTTCGGTCAGGATCTGGCGCATTTCCTTGGCCAGGTCGGGATTGCCGCACACCATCAGGCGCGAGTCGGCGAGGCTGAGCGCCGTGCCGGCCGCGGCTTCGAGGCGGCCGTCGGCAAGCAGCAGCGGGATGCGCGCCGCCAGCGCCGTGGCGCCGGGCTCGCGGGTGACGACCGGGATGTAGCTGAGGGTTGCCGTGGCCTCCGCCCGCAAAGTCGGCGCTGGCAGCACGGCGATTTCCTCGCGCCAGGCGAGTTCCGCCGACTGGCGCACGCTGTGCACCAGGATCAGGCGCGCGAAGTTCCGCCAGACCGCCGCATCGCGCAGGATCGACATGAAGGGGCCGAGCCCGGTGCCGCTGGCCAGCAGCCAGAGGTCCTTGCCCGGCGCCAGCTGGTCGACGGTGAGGAAGCCGTAGCAGGACTTGTCGACGCCGAGCGTGTCGCCGACGCGCAGGTGGCGCAGTTTTTCCGAAAACGCGCCGCCGGGCACCAGCACGGCGATGAATTCGAGAAAGTCAGCGTCGCGCGCCGAGGTCAGCGAGTAGGGGCGCCAGACCCTGTCGTCATCGCTGCCGAGGCCGAGCCGGGTGTAGTGGCCTGGCGTGAAGCGGAAGGGGTCCGGGCGCGTGGTGCGGAAGGACAGCAACTGCGGCGTCCAGTGGCGGATCGCCTGCACGGTTTCGCTGGTCGCCTTGACGGCGGGGCGGCCCGCGGCGCCGGTATTCATCACCGCGCCGCCTGGATTTCCTGCTGGCCGCGCAGCACGCTGGCAAGCAGGGAAAAGATGAACAGCAGCAGGGCCATGGCATTGGCCATGCCGCCCTGGCTGGTCAGTTCGAGGCGATCGAGGAAGCTCCCCGCCACGCGCCAGGCGAGCGAGGCGTGGAGCAGGATCAGCGGCAGGTAGGCCAGCGGGTGCCAGGGAATCTTCACCCGCAGCACGGCGGGGAAAATGATCGGCGCATGGCCGAAGATCATCGAGAAGACGAAGCCCAGCGCCACCGCGTGCAGCGTCGCGTCGCGCCAGGGATGGCCGGGAACGAAACCGCCGAGGATGCCGAGCAGGCCGCCAAAGGCCAGCCAGGCATAGCCGGCGAGCAGGCAGTGGGCGATGAAGCCGGTGAGGCCCGGTCGCCGCATGTTGCGCTGCGCGATGTCGTAGCGCAGCAGCCAGATGGCCAGGGCCAGCAATCCGGCGGAGAACAGGGCGAGGCCGGCTTCCCCGTCGCGCAGGCTGGCGGTGGCACCGGCCAGGACCAGGGCGACGACGATCAGGAACAGCCGCTTGGCAACGCTCGGCGTGGGCAGGAAGCGGTTGAGTTCGAGCCGCTCGCCGGCGATGGTCAGCACCAGGAAGGCCAGCCACCACGGCACGGCCAGATGCAAGGGGCCGCCGGCCAGCCACACGGCGTTGCCGACCAGCCAGCACAGGGCGCCGATGGCGAGGATGAGGGTGAAGGCTGCCACCAGTCTTTGCATGACCCGGGCGCTGGCGGCGACCAGGATCGATGCCGCCGCCACCGCCAGCATCTGCGTCGGCAACAGCGGCGCACCGGCCAGCAAGGCGACGCCGCTGCTGCCGGCGGCGGCCGGCGCCAGATAGGCCCAGCCCTGGCCCAGCGCCACGGCGCGTTCGAGGCTGATCACGGTACCGAGAAAAGCGGAAATCATCAATGCCCCGTGCCAGCCGGCGGCCGAAGCGGCGATGGCCGGCATGTGCCAGTCCAGCCGTGCCAGTCCGGCCAGCACGCCGCCGATCAGCGACAGCATGCCCAGCACCAGCAGCGGCAGGCGGGCGGCGGGGCGCAGGTCAGCCATCCGGCTCGCCCTCCCAGCCGAAATGCCGCTTGCCGGCCTCGCTCATCATCGATTGCTGCCAGGGCGGCTCCCAGACCAGGCGGATGTCCGCGACGCAGCCTTGCGGCAGCGCATGGGCGAGGACGTCCCTGACCTCGTCGCTGATCATTTCCCCCAACGGGCAGGCCGGCGAAGTCATGGTCATTTCGATCAGGATGCGTTCGGGCCCGGTCTCGACGCGATACACCAGGCCGAGGTCGACGATGTTCATGCCGACCTCGGGGTCGATCACCCGGCGCAGCAGATTCCGGATGGCGCTTGCGTCGGGCGGGAGCTTGTGGGCAGTCATGTTTTTTAAGCAGTAAATTAAATGCAGCTTTATCGTAGCATTGCCTTTTTTTAAAAGCAATATTTCATTTACTGCTTATGGGTGTAAGCTGCGAAACATGAAACTGACGACGTTTTCCGACTACACCCTGCGCGTGCTGATGTTCCTCGCGCTGCATCGCGAGCGGCTTGCCACGATCCCCGAGATCGCCGCCGCCTACGACATCTCGGAGAACCACCTGATGAAGGTCGTGCATCAGCTGGTGCGCGCCGGCGTCGTCGAATCGGTGCGCGGCAAGGGCGGCGGCATCCGCCTCGCGCGCGAACCCGAGGACATTCGGCTGGGGCAGATCGTGCGCGCCAGCGAAGGCAGCGCGCCCATCGTCGAATGCCTTTCCGACGATGCCGCTATCTGCCGCATCGCCCCGGCCTGCCGTTTGACCGCGGTGCTGGTGCGCGCTTTCGAGGCGCTCTACGCGGCGCTCGACGAATACACCCTGGCCGATCTGGTGCGCGCGCCGCGCGGACTCAACGCGCTGTTGCGTACTTAGCGTCCTTGCGCCAATGCTGCGCTCCGTCCCGATGGGTTCCAGCGGGTGCCAGTGCCAAGCACCTGCGTGTCGTCCCCCTGCCAGGCCCGATACCGGCCGCAGTCGGGCGGGGCCGGAAACATGCCGCTGCGCGTGAGGAACTACCAAGCGGAAAAATCGTCAAATCGGATGTCTCAACCAGAAGTCTCTGGTGCATTGAAGGAGGTGTGATTGTCATGAAAAACAAACGATGGCAAGACATGGTGAATCTGGTGCTCGGTGCGTGGTTGTTCATTTCGCCGTTGGCCATGGGCTACACGGAGAGCGCGACGAGCGCGACCTGGAATGCCTACCTCGTCGGCGCGGTGACGATGGCATTTGCGGCGTATGCGGTGTATCTGCCGCGGGCCTGGGAGGAATGGATCAACATGGGCTTCGGCGTGTGGATGATCGTTTCGCCCTGGGTGCTCGGCTTCGCATTCCAGACCGGTGTGTCCGTGAATACCGTGATGGTCGGCATCGTGGTTACGGCGATGGCCACTTGGGCCATGTTCAGCGACAGGGAGTTCGAGAAGTGGTGGCATGACCACCACCTCGCGTCCTAGACTGGAAAGCGGGCCTGGAAAATCGGGCCCGCGCAGGCGGCAGCATTGCGCTCCGTGCGGGTCGCTGTGCGTATTGTCGAAAGGAGGTGATCAGGATGCAACTTGAACTCGACGTAGAGGAACGGCAAACGCTGGCAGAGGTGTTGCGGAGCTATCTGGCCGAGCTGAAAACCGAGATCAGCCATACCGATCGCAAGGCATTTCGCGATCAGCTCAAGGTTCAGGATCAGTTGCTCAGGCAGATGCTGGGCCGGGTAGACCCGACCTAGCCGTGACGCCGAACGCCGCGGCAAGCTTGATCCGGGCCGCGCGCACGGGGTTCGTGCGGCGGCCCGCGGGCAGCTTGCGCGCCCCGGCGCTCAGGCGGGCGCCAGCGAGGCGTCCTTCATCACCGTCGCCAGCGTCACGTAGGTCGTCGTCCAGGCTTCCTTGACCTCCGGCGTGAAGGCGGCGCCGAGGCCGGCTTCCAGCGTCCATAGCAGCGCGGTGCCGACGGTGTCGTAGTGCTCGGCCTTGACCGCGTAACCGGCGTGGCGGCGGCCGAGGTCCTGCACCGCCGGCACGATCTGGTCGAGCTGGGTGAGGCCATTGACGGCGACGCCGATCATTTTCATCAGCTTCTTCCCCTGTTCCTTGATGTCGCCCTTGAACAGCGGCTTCAGCGTCGGATCCAGCTCGAACAGCTTGCCGTAGAACAGGCCGGCGGCGGTCGCCTCGATCGGCACGACCTGGGCCCATGTGGTTTGCACGAGATTGATTTGTTGCGGTGTCATGGCG
>CAZYTN010000002.1:0-31626 GCA_964650115.1 uncultured Sulfuritalea sp. | reverse complement strand
CACGACCTGGGCCCATGTGGTTTGCACGAGATTGATTTGTTGCGGTGTCATGGCGTACTTCCTCTCAGTTGGGTGCTGCGGAAATCTTGTAATTCGCGGCGGTCTTCACCTCCGCGTCGGACAGGCTGTTATTGCCGCCGCGCGGCGGCGCGCGCCGGCTTACTTCATCGGCATGCGCAGGACCACGCTGCCCATCACTTCGCCCATCTTGAAGTCCTTGCGCGGGCTGTCCTTGTGGTCGTTGTGGCAGGTGATGCAGGCCTTGGCCACCGCCATGTCGGGATAAACGGCGGTGAAGTATTTCTTGCCGCCCAGCATCTCTTCCTTGTAGACCGGCGCGCCGCTTTTCACCACGGCCTCGAGCGCTTCCTTTTCCACCGGAGTCTTCGGCCCGTTCTGCTTGTTCACCGGCCACAGCGACAGCAGCGAATAACTGAATCCGGCCTTCTTCTCGGCCACCATCTCGGCGCCGAAGCGGAACATCTGCGCCGGCAGCACCAGCGCCTTGTCGTCCTTCCAGTGCTCGCTGGCCTTGATCACCTTCTCCTCGTTCTGCAGGCGATTGACGATCAGGCGCGTGTACACGGTGCGGTCCGACTCCATCACGGAATGCAGCGCGTCGGCGATCTCCTTGTAGCTCCAGCCTTCGGCCGCATGGGCGGCGATCGACGCCGCCGCGAGGGCGCCGCCAAGTGCGAGGAAACGAGTTTGCAAAATCGATTTCATGGCAATACCTCCTGGGACAGTGGATGAAAAGAACTGCGACAACCTCATGGGGACACCTGTGCCGGCTGGCGCCGCTTGGCCGCGGCGCGGGCTTCGTCGGCCAGCGCCATGTCGATGCTCCTGACATGGCGCGCCGGCTTGCCGGTGAAATTGCGGGCGACCAGCGCCCGGTCGGCCAGGGCGTCGATGCTGAAACCGAGGCCGTGGCAGTTCATGCAGACCGGGCGGATCATTTTTTCGGCGGGGCGCAGCACGTCGTTCTGGTTGTGCTGGACCAGCATGCGTTTGACGTCGTCCTGGGTGCGGAACTCGATCCGCGGCAGGTGGCAGCCGGCGCAGGACACGCCGCTGCCGGCCGGCGCCGCGCCGCGGACTTCCTGCTGCCACAGCGCGTAGTGCCGCGATGCCTTGTAGGCCCGGGTATGGCGGTCGTCGTGGCAGCCGATGCAGGCGTCGACCGCCGCCGCGCGCACATCGAAGCGGTGCGCGGCATGGCAGCTTACGCAGGACACGGACTTGTCATGGGCCTGCGGCCGCATCGGCAGGCGTGCCGCGCCGGCCTTGATCGGCGGCAGTTCCTGCGTCAACCGCATGCCGTGCTTGCCCTGGCCGAAGCCCTTGATTTCGGCGTCATGACAGGCGCTGCACGCCTGCGTGCCGGGCCTGGCCAGCCACGTGGTGTTGCCGTCGCGCGCCTGTTCGTGGCAGGCGCTGCAATTGACGCCGGCCTGGGCATGCGACGTCGCCAGCCAGTCGCCCATCACCTGCGCCGGTGCTGCCAGATGCCTGCCGTGGTCGGCATCGCCGGCCGCCAATGGCTTGGGCGGGTAGCGCGTCGCCGGGTAGTCGGCGAGTTCGGCGATGAGGCTGCGGAAATCGCGTTGCGGCAGCCGGCCGTCGGCCTTGGTCGCCGCATCCTGCGCATGCTTGAGCAGGAAGTCGGTGTACAGCGCGCGGTTGTCGTGGAACTTGTGGCAGCCGCTGCTGCCGCAGGTGTCGAAGCCCATGCCGGCGTGCGAGGGCCGCTCGCTGGCGATGTCGTCATGGCAGGTCCGGCACAGGTCGGTCGGCAGCGTTACGCCCATGGCATGGGTGGCCGCCGGCTTGTGTTCGACGTGGCAGGTCACGCAGCTTGCCGCATCCAGCCTGGCGGCGCGCTCGGCGTTGCGCGGGTCGGTGAACTTGCTCTGCGGGTGGGTGTCGCGCGCTTCCTTGAGCTCGGCGCCGTGGCAGTTCACGCAGGCATCCTGCAGCAGCGCGCGGGCGCCGAAAGCCTCGCTGTGGCAGGCAGTGCAGGCCAGCTCGATCTGGTAGTGGCCGGCGCTGGTCTGGCCCGGCAGCAGCATGCTGCGCGCCTGCAGTTGCAGGCTGCCGGCCGGCAATTTGGCAAAGCTCAGGCCGTAGCCGAGCCAGCCTGCCAGCAGCATGCAGCCGAGCGCCCACAGCAGCCAGGCGCGGCGGGTGCGCTGCGTTGCGGCGGATGGGGCCGGTGCGTTCAAAACAGGTAGCCCTGGGCAATGTGGAAGCCGAGCAGGATCGGCAGCGGCCACAGCAGCAGCACGTGCGCCCACTGCGCGCCGGACTTCAGCTTGCGGACGCGCACCGGATCGAGCGCATGCTCGCGCGCGATCGCCAGCGCGAACAGGCCGCCCGACAGGGCCGCGCCGACGAAGCTCGATGCCAGCAGGAAATTCAGCCGGCTGCCGAAGTGGCCGCCGGTATGCGCGACGAAGCCGGCAACCACCAGCGCGCCGATGACGACATGCACCACGCGCCAACCGGCGAATTCGCCGAGGACAAATCGGCGCATGCGTTTGCGCAGGCCGAGCACGGCCAGCGCCAGCGACAGCGCCAGCAGCGAATAGCCGCTGATTTGCTTGAACAGCTTGTCGCGCCACAGCAGGTCCCAGTGCAGCGGCACGGCGACGCTGTCGGCATAGGGCAGGCCGGGCAGCGCCAGCAGCAGCGCGGCCAGCAGGGCGGCGAACGCGGCCAGGGCGAAGAGGGGTCCGGCACCACGCACCGCTTCGCGCGGCGCGCTGCTGCCCAAGAGTTGCGCCAGCAGCGGGCGGCAGGAGCCGCACACGGTCGACGCGCCGGTGCCGGCGGCCAGCCCGGCGACCGAATCGCAGCCGCCGGCGATGCTCTCGGAGAGGCGGCCGCGCGTCACGCCCATGCAGTTGCACACGGTCGCCGCCGCCGGCCAGTCCTGCACCTGCGCGTCGTCGTCGGCCGGCCAGAGCTCGCCGCTGCGGACGAAGCGCAGCAACTGCCACGGCCAGATGCGCCGTTCGTGCGCCACCGCTTCCTGCACGCGCGCGACGCCCGGCCATGCGCCCAGCGCCAGCGCGCCGATCAGGCGGCCGCGCCTGAGCACCAGCTTGCGGTAGCGGCCGCTGCCGGCGGCATGCACCAGCGCGCGCGAAAAGTCGGGCAGATCCTCGGCGCCGACCTCGCCCATGCTGAACACCGGGCAGCGCACCACCTTGAGCCGCGTCGCCGCCAGCGAACCGAGGTATTGCGCGCTGCCGCCGCTCAGCGTGTGGGCCGCTACGGCGGCCTGCTCCAGGCCGGGCGCGACGATGCCGTAGATGCGCTCGCGATGCTCGGCGCATTCGCCGACGGCGAGGATGGCCGGGTCCGAAGTACGCATGCTGTCATCCACCCGGATGCCCTGTCCGACCGCCAGGCCGGCCTTGCGCGCGAGGTCGATGTTGGGGCGGATGCCGGCTGCGATCACCACGGTATCGCAGGCCACCAGGCGTCCGCTGCGCAGGCGCACCGCCGCGACGCGCTGCTCGCCGACGATGGCGGCCGGGCCGTCGCCCAGCACCACCCGGATGCCGCCGGTTTCGATCGATTCGCGCAAGCCGGCGCTGGCGCGCAGGTCGAGTTGGCGCGGCATCAGCCGGTTGGCATGCTCGACCACGATGACCTCGGTGTGCGAACGCTGCATCGCCCGCGCCGCCTCCAGCCCCAGCATGCCGCCGCCGAGGACCACCGTGGTGCGGGTGCGAACGCGGCGCGCCGCCAGTTGCTGCGCATCGCCGAGGTCGCGCAGCACGAACACCCCGGCCAGCCCGGTGCCGGGAATGTTGGGAATGTGCGGGCTCGAACCGAGGGCCAGCACCAGCGCGCGATAGTCCTGCCAGCGTCCCTGCGCGTCGACCACCACGCGCGCCTCGCGGTCGATGGCGACGACGGCGCTGCCCAGCCGCATGCTGACCCGCGGGTCGTCGGGCACCTGGTCGCCGCTCATGATGTCGGCCCACGGCACGTCGCCGGCCAGCGCCGCGGACAGGCGCACGCGATTGTAGGGCTGCCATGACTCGGCACCGAGCAGGACGACAGGCTGCCACGGCAGCCGGCGATGGATTTCCTGCACCGCGCGCACGCCGATCGGACCGGCGCCGACCACCACGATGGGATCGGACATCGGCGCGGGAGCCGGGTCTGTTTCCTGCGCCATGATCAGGGCCGCGGACGCCATGCTGGTTCCAGAAAAAATGCGCCCGCCACGCGCGGCCAGCCTGCGCCAGCCACACGCAACGGACGCCGTTGTCCATTTGCACCCGACCGCCATTGACCGGCTGCTCGCCTATTGCGCTGCAACATGCGTGCCAATCAGCGGAAAGTGACTACAACTCCTTTAGAAACAAAATATATAGATGAAAAGTCGGCGCTGGTGAGACGCCGTCGAGGTCGGACTTACTGCACAGCAGCAGTGCATTGGCGATGGTCGACGCACTGAGATAAGGCGCGCCCGACTCGGCCCCGGCGCTGCCGGCCTGCCGCCGGCGGCACCTCACCTGTATTTCGCGGCGGACGTGGTCTATGCTGGCATGCGCCGCCGATCGCAGCGCGCGGCTCGATAGGGGAGTGGCAAACCGACATGCAGCAGGATGACAGCAATGCCGCAACCGTGATCCTGGTGCATGGATTGTGGACGCCGGCCGCGGTGCTGCTGGCGCACGGCCACTGGTTGCGGCGCCAGGGCTACCGCACGCTGCGCTTCGGCTACCCGAGCGTGCGTGCCACGCTGACACAGAACGCGCAGGCGTTGCGGCGCTTCGTCGCCGAGGCCGGCGGGGACGAAATCCACCTGGTCGGGCACAGCCTGGGCGGCCTGGTGATCCTCGACATGCTGCGCCACGACCCCGATCCGCGCCTGCGGCGAGCGGTGCTGCTCGGCACGCCCTGCACCGACAGCCAGTGCGCGCGCCGCTTGGCGCGGGTCGGCGGCTTGCCGGCGCTGCTCGGGCGCTCGATCGGTGAATGGCTGGCGCGCGGCTCCGGTGCCACCGCCGCGCCGCGCTCGGCGGTCGAGGTCGGGGTACTGGCCGGCACCCGCAGCCTCGGCCTCGGCCGCGTGCTGCCCGGCCTGCCGCGCCCCAATGACGGCGTGGTGACGCTGGCGGAGACGCGGCTGCCGGGTGCCGCCGATCACATCGCGCTGCCGGTGGCGCACTCCGAGATGCTCGCCTCGCGGCGCTGCGCCGCGCAGATCGCCGCCTTCCTCGCCAGCGGGCGCTTTGTGCACCATGCGCGGATTTAGCTGCGGCGTCCTGGCCTTCACCCTCGCGGTCGCGCTGGGCGGCTGCGGCAACCTGGCCTACTACGCCCAGGCGATCGGCGGCCATTTAGACGTCATGCGCGCAGCGCGCCCGATAGTCGATCTGCTCGCCGACCCGGGTGGCGACCCGGTGCTCGGCAGGCAACTGCGGGAAGTGCAGGCGATCCGCGATTTCGCCAGCGGCGAACTGGCATTGCCCGACAACGGCAGCTATCGCCGCTACGCCGACCTCGGCCGCCCCTATGTGGTGTGGAACGTGTTTGCCGCCCCCGAGTTCTCGCTGATGCCGAAGCGCTGGTGCATGCTGATGGTCGGCTGCGTGAATTACCGCGGCTACTACGGGCGGGAGGAGGCCGAACGCCTGGCCGCGGACTTGCACGCGGAGGGTTTCGACGCCTATGTCGGCGGCGTTGCGGCGTATTCCACGCTCGGCTGGTTCGACGACCCGGTGCTGAATACCTTCCTGCGCCACGGCACGCTGGAAGTGGCGCGCACGGTGTTTCACGAACTGGCGCACCAGATCGTTTTCGTCAGGGACGACACCTCCTTCAACGAGTCCTTCGCCACGGCCGTGGAAAACGAAGGCCTGCGGCGCTGGACTGCCGGCCCTGCCGCGGCCGCGCAGCGTGCCGCCTTCGAAGCGAACCTGGCGCGCAAGGCGGCCATTGCCAAGTTGCTGGCTGACTACCGCAAGAAGTTTCAGGCGCTCTACGCGACAGACCGCGGCGCCGACCGGCAGCGTCGCGCCAAGGCTGACTTGTTCGCCGCCCTGGGCCGCGACTACGCCGAACTGAAGGCGGGCTGGGGCGGCTACGCCGGCTACGACAGGATTTTCGGTACGGATTTCAACAACGCCAAGCTCGCCGCCTTTTCGCTCTATAACGAGTGGGTGCCGGCCTTCGAGGTCCTGCTCGAACAGGAGCAGCGCGATCTGCCGCGCTTTTACCGGCGCGTGGCCTTGCTGGCGGCGCTTGACAAGGAGGCCCGGCGCTGCGCGCTGGGCCGGCTGCTACCCCATCAGGGCAGGGACTCCGTGGCGGGCGCGTGTGAGTCGGTCGCGGCCGTGCCATGAGCGACGAGGACGCCGAGGTCGACCGTGCGCATGGCATCGATCGCGGCTTCCCAGGCGCCTTGCCGGCACAGCCCGGCGATCTGTGCCCGCTCGTAGCCGTCGAGCGCGGCCAGGACGCAGGCATTGCGCACGGCAGCGGCGATTTGCAGCGGGTCGAATCCTGTCATGGTCAGTCCTCCTGCAGGTCCTGCAACTGCGGCAGCAGGAAGCTGCCGGCCGGGTTGAGGTGTTCGTCGCGATGCAGTTGCGCCATTTTCGCTGCCATGCGCTCGCCGCTTTCGGTGAGATGGATCTCGACCGCGCGGCGGTCGTTCTTGCCCTGCCGGCGCTCGACCCAGCCCAGCTTTTCGCAGCGCGAGATCAGCGCCACCACGCCGTGGTGCTGGGCCTGCAGGCGCTCCGCCAATTCGCCCACCGTGGCCCAGTTGCGCCCGGGGAAGCCCTTGACGTGCAGCAGCAGCAGGTACTGCAGCGGCGTGATGCCGTTCTTCCGCGTCACCTGCTCGGAAAAGCGCAGGAAGCGGCGCAGCCGGTAGCGGAATTCGGAAAGGGTTTCGAATTCCTTCTTGGTAAGCGCCTTCTTGCTCATGGCTGGCCCATCCCCGTTGCAGAACGAGCCGAACATATCATAGTGTGCGTATATCACGGCATGATGTATTATTCGATTTGCTGTCTGTTTTGATAAACATGGAGGAGCGCGATGGAGGCGACAATGGAATTGCCGGTGACGGACGACGAGGGGTATCTGGTGAATCCGGGCGAATGGAGCGAAGCGCTTGCAGTCGCGTTTGCGCAGCGCGAGAACATCGAGCTGACCGACGTCCACTGGGATGCAATCCGCTTCATGCGCGAGTTCTACCAAGAGCGCCAGGTGATTCCCGACGTGCGCTTCGTCACCCGGCATCTGGCCGAGTCCTACGGCGTTCCGGCGCGCAACCTGATCTTCGAACTGTTTCCTTATGGTTACGTCAAACAGGCCTGCAAGATCGCCGGCATGAAGCGCCCGCGCGGCTGGAGCACCGGCTGACGGCCTTCCGCCAGACTGCCAGGGGAGGCCCACGGTGTTGGCGGGGGATACTTGCCGGATCGCCCCATTTCGTGGTCGGCGCTGCACTGCCTTGCCCATCTTGATTGTCGGGCGGAAGCCGGCTATATATTGAGCGAGTTCCTGAGTGGCACGGGATTCTGGAAAGCAATCCAGCCAGTTCTTCAACCGGGAGAGCCTCATGAAGCACACTGCCAAATGCCCCAAATGCGAAGCGATCATTTCGTCCGTCAAGTTCGAAGTGGTCGACATCGCCGAGCACGGCCAGAGCATTGCCTTAGGCGGCTTATACCTGTGTCCAGGCTGCAATACGATTCTTGGCGTTGGACTGCATCCCGAAGTCTTCGTCAGCGACATCGTGGAGCGGTTGAAGGCCTAGCGGGGCGCGCCCCGGCGTTCAATCGGGGTTCGCAATCGATGAAACGAATCCGGGTTTCGCTGTCGTCGCTCTCACTGTCCTGCCGGCGGGTGGGATACCACGGGGCGCCTTTTCGACCGGCATCTGGGCGAGTTCTACGGCGTGCTGGTGTGCGAGCCGATCTTCGAACTGTTTCCCTACCATTACGCCAAGCAGGCCTGCCCGTCGGCATGAGGCGGCCGCGCGGCTGGAGCACGGGTTAAGGCCTTACCGCGCTGCGGCACGCGTCTTGCGTGGAGTGGTCCCATGCTGCGTATCCTCATCATCGACGAATCCCGTGCCCGCGCTTCCGAGCTCTGTGCCGGCCTGGCCATGGCCGGCCATCAGGTGGCCGCCGTGCTGCCCTCGGCGCTCGACCTGACGGCGCAGATCGAGGCCATCAAGCCCGACGTGATCCTGATCGAGACCGAGTCGCCCTCGCGCGACACCCTGGAAAACCTCGCGGTGATGGATCGCGACATGCCGCGCCCGGTGATCATCCTGACCCAGGAGGCCGACGCCGCGGTAATGCGTGCGGCATTCAAGGCCGGAGTCTCCGCCTACGTGGTCGACAACCTCGACCTGGCGCGCCTGAAGCCCATCGTGGACGTCGCCATTGCGCGCTTCGAGGCGCACCAGAACCTCAAGCACGAGCTGGCCACTGCCACCAAGAAACTTTCCGAGCGCAAGGTCATCGAGAAGGCCAAGGGCATCCTGATGAAGACGCGCGGCCTCGACGAGGACCAGGCCTATGCCGCCTTGCGCAAGCTGGCGATGGAGCGCGCACAGCCGCTCGGCAAGGTCGCCGGCGACCTGGTCGACATGGCCAGGCTGCTGCTGTAATCCACCGCGACGGCAGGCGCCGGTTCGAGCCGGCGATGGTGCATACGCCTCAATCTGGTGCATGACGCCCCGTCGACGCGCATTTGCGGTGCAGCATCATTCTTCGCTTCGGCGTCCCGCCAGCACTGACTTTCGCTGCACATTGCCTGATCTGGCGAGGCTTACGGGGGCTTTCACGCCGGGTGGCACGCGGATTGCTCAGTAGCAGTCGAGTGCCGAATCAAAGGCGGTTCGGTGCAAATGACAACGGTGTCTGTTGCGTCTCGCGGGAATTCGCCGCGGAGGTGCGCAACGGGCGCCGATTTTTTTTGGCTGCGGAGGGCGAGCATGAAGGCACATCAGGCGGGCATGGAGGCGGCACCGGTATCCGGCGATAGCGCCGATATCGGCCGTCGCGACTTCCTGCGCCAGTCCGCCGGTCTCGCTACCGGTGCCACCCTGATCGGCGTGGCCCCCGCGGCGAGCGCGGGCTTCAGTCCAGGCTTCGGGGCGCATGTTGCGGGAAGCGACGCCCCGGAACTGCGCGAGGTGCGCGTCGGCTTCATGCCGCTGACCGACTGCGCTTCGGTCGTCGCCGCCGCCGCCGAAGGTTTCGACCGCAAGCACGGCATCCGCATCGTGCTCTCGCGCGAGACGTCCTGGGCCAGCGTGCGCGACAAACTGCTCAACAGCGAACTCGACGCCGCGCATGTCCTGTACGGACTGATTTACGGGTTGCAACTGGGAATCGGCGGGCCGAAGCAGGACATGAACGTGCTCATGACCCTCAACAACAATGGCCAGGGCATCTCCTTCGCCAGGCAGATGGAAACCCTGGGCGCCGTCGATGGCCCATCGCTGGCGCGCCTGGTCGCCAGCCGTCCTGCCGGCAGTTTCACCTTTGCCCAGACCTTCCCCACCGGCACCCATGCCATGTGGCTGTACTACTGGCTGGCGGCCAACGGCATCCACCCGCTGCACGACGTCAGGAGTATCGTCGTGCCGCCGCCGCAGATGATTGCCGCCTGCCGCGCCGGCACCATGCACGGCTTTTGCGTCGGCGAGCCGTGGAACCAGCAGGGTATCGTCGATGGCGTCAGCTTTTCGGTGGCCTCCTCGCAGGACATCTGGAACGACCACCCGGAAAAAGTGCTGGGCGCCAGCGCTGCCTGGACCGAGGCGCATCCGCGCACCGCGCGTGCGCTGGTCGCCGCGCTGCTCGACGCCAGCCGCTGGATCGACGCCTCGGACGCCAATCGCCGCCGCGCCGCCGAACTGATGGCCGGCGCCGCCTTCGTCGACACCCGGCACGAAATCATCGCCGGCCGCATGCTCGGCCATTACGAGGACGGCCGCGGTCGCAGCTGGACCGATTCCCTGCGCCTGAAGTTCTTCGACGACGGCGCGGTGAATTTCCCCTGGTTGTCCGACGGCATGTGGCTGCTGACCCAGTTCCGCCGCTGGGGCCTGCTGGCGCAGGACCCCGACTATCTGGCCGTGGCGCGGCGGGTGAATCGCACCGATATCTACGCCGACGCGGCGTCCGCGGTCGGCGTCGGCTTGCCGGCGAACGCGCTGCGTTCGCACCGACTGGTCGACGGAACGCTCTGGGACGGTTCCGATCCTGCACGCTATGCCGCCAGCTTTGCCATCCATGCCTGAATTCCTTTCCATCAACTCTTGTCCATCGAGGTGAAACCATGACTACCCCTTCAAAGAAAGCATCCCGCGTTATCGACCGTCGCGAATTTCTGGCCGGTGCAAGCGCGCTGGCGGGCGCCTCGCTGCTCGGCCTGCCGACCAGCGCGCAGGCCAAGCTCAAGCTGGAAAAGGAGTCGCTCAAGCTCGGCTTCATCAAGCTGACCGACTGCGCGCCGCTGATCATCGCCTACGAAAAGCACTACTTCGAGGACGAAGGCCTGTTCGTTACCCTGGAAGCCCAGGCCAACTGGAAGGTGCTGCTCGACCGCGTCATCGACGGTCAGCTCGACGGCGCCCACATGCTGGCCGGCCAGCCGCTCGGCGCCACGCTCGGCATCGGCACCAAGGCCGACGTGGTGACCGCCTTCAGCATGGACCTCAACGGCAACGCGATCACGGTGTCCAACGAAGTCTGGGCCGCGATGAAGCCGCACCTGCCGATGAAGGACGGCAAGCCGGTGCATCCGATCAAGGCCGATGCGCTGAAGAAGGTCGTCGACGCCATGAAGAAGGACGGCAAGCCCTTCAAGATGGGCATGGTCTTTCCGCTATCCACCCACAATTACGAACTGCGCTACTGGCTGGCCTCCGGCGGCATCCACCCGGGCTTCTACAGCGCCAGCGACATCAACGGCAACACCGGCGCCGACGCCCTGATCTCCGTCACGCCGCCGCCGCAGATGCCGGCGACCATGGAAGCCGGCACCATCAACGGCTACTGCGTCGGCGAGCCGTGGAACCAGCAGGCCGTGTTCAAGGGCATCGGCGTGCCGGTGATCACCGACGAACAGATCTGGCCCAACAATCCCGAGAAGGTATTCGGCGTTTCCAAGGCCTGGTCGGAAAAGAACCCCAACACCCACATCGCCGTGGTCAAGGCCCTGATCCGCGCCTGCATGTGGCTCGACGCCAGCATGGCCAATCGCATCGAGGCCTCAAAGATCCTCGCCAAGCCGAACTACGTCGGCGCCAACGAGGCGGTGATCGCCAACAGCATGACGGGCACCTTCGAATTCGAGAAGGGCGACAAGCGGCCGATGCCCAATTTCAACATCTTCTTCAAGAACGACGCGACCTATCCCTTCTACAGCGACGCCATCTGGTACCTGACGCAGATGCGGCGCTGGGGACAGATCGATGCGAGCAAGCCGGATTCCTGGTACCTGGAAACCGCGAAGAAGGTCTACAAGCCCGATGTATACAAGGCCGCCGCGCTCGCCCTTATCGCCGACGGCAAGGCGCGCGAGACCGATTTCCCGCTCAAGACCGACGGCTTCCGCGGCGTTCAGGGCGGCTTCATCGACGGCTTGCCCTATGACGGCAAGAAGCCGAACGCCTACCTCAAGCAGTTCAAGATCGGCAACAAGTAAATCGATGCAAACCCGGCGACCACCGTCGCCGGGGTCAGCGAAAGGAGCAGGCAATGGAAAAGACGATGAGCAGCAGCAGCGCAGCGCAGGCGGCGTTCGCCGAGTTCTTGCGGACCGCGGTCAAGGCAGTGGTGGTGCCGGCGATCGCAATGGCGATTTTTCTCGCCCTCTGGTCCTTCGCCGCGGCGCGGGTGCAGACCAGCCTGGGCGCGGTGCCGGGACCGATGGCGGTGTTCAACCTGGCGGGCGGGCTGGTCACAGAGCACGTTGCCGAGCGTGCCATGGAGCGCGAGTTCCATGTGCGCCAGGAAGAGCGCAACCGTGCCAAGCTGGCCGAGGATCCGAAGGCCGAAGTGCGTACCGTGGCCTGGACCGGCAAGCCGACCTACATCGACCAGATTTTCACCAGCCTGAAGACGGTGTTCATCGGCTTCCTGCTGGCGACCCTGATCGCCGTGCCGGTCGGCATCTTCTGCGGCCTGTCGAAAACAGTGCAGACCGCCCTCAATCCGCTGATCCAGATCTTCCGTCCGGTGTCGCCGCTGGCCTGGCTGCCGATCGTGACCCTGATCGTCAGCGCGGCTTACGTCACCACAGGTGAGCCGATGTTCGAGAAATCCTTCCTCATCTCGGCGATTACCGTCACGCTCTGCTCGCTGTGGCCGACGCTGGTCAATACCGGCGTCGGGGTCAGCTCGGTCGACCGCGACCTGCTCAATGTTTCGCGTGCGCTGCAACTGCCGGCCGGCATCAAGGTCAGGAAAATCATCGTGCCCTCGGCCTTGCCCTACATCTTCACCGGCATGCGCCTGTCGCTCTCGGTTGGCTGGATGGTGCTGATCGCCGCCGAAATGCTGGCGCAGAACCCCGGACTGGGCAAGTTCGTCTGGGACGAGTTCCAGAACGGCAGTTCGGATTCCCTTGGCCGCATCATGGTCGCGGTATTCACCATCGGCTTCATCGGCTTCCTGCTCGATCGCCTGATGATGGCCCTGCAATCCCTGGCCACCCGCCGCTGAACGGAGATTCGCCATGAACGCTGTCGCAACCCTCTTCAACATCGCGGAGACGCTGCAAATTCCGCCAGTGTCGCGGCCCATCGTGCGGGTGGCCACTGCCGCCGCCGCGTCGGGGCCGACCGGCGCCGAGGCAACCGGCGGCGCGCTGCCGCCGGCGCTCGAACTGCGCGGCGCCTGCAAGGGTTTCGGCCCCGCCGGCGCCCGCAGCGAAGTGCTGCACAACATCGACCTCACCGTCGCGGAAGGCGAATTCCTCGCCATCGTGGGCTTTTCCGGCAGCGGCAAGACCACGCTGATCAACCTGCTGGCGGGCTTCGTGACGCCCGACGTCGGCCAGGCGCTGAAAAAGGGCCGGCCGATTACCGGCCCCGGTCCCGACCGCGGCATCGTGTTCCAGAACTACACGCTGATGCCCTGGCTCAACGTCGTCGATAACGTGCAACTCTCGGTCGACGCGGTGTTCCCGCAGTTGTCGAAGGCGGAGCGGCGCGAGCGCACGCTGCATTACGTGAACATGGTCGGCCTGTCGCACGCCGTTGATCGGCGTCCGGCCGAACTGTCCGGCGGCATGCGCCAGCGCGTTTCGGTGGCGCGGGCGCTGGCGGCCAGCCCGGACGTGCTCCTGCTCGACGAGCCGCTGTCGGCGCTGGATGCCCTGACGCGCGCCAAGCTGCAGGACGAAATCGTCCGCATCTGGAGCGAAGACAGGAAGACGGTGCTGCTCATCACCAACGACGTCGATGAGGCGCTGATGGTCGCCGACCGCATCATCCCCCTTGAGATCGGACCGCAAGCCTCGCTCGGTCCCTCTTTCAGCGTGGATATTCCCCGGCCGCGCGACCGTCGCGCCATGAACCACGACGCGAGCTTCCGCCACCTGCGCCACGACATCACCGAATGGCTGATCGAAGCGGGCCGCCAGCGCGCCGAAGGCGCCGATGCCGGCCAGGCGATCGAGGCGCCGACGCTGGTGCCCCACGTCGACCGTCATCATCGCTCGCTGGCCTCGGCCTTGCGCATGCGCCATGCCGCCCAGATCGAACGCATGGAAGCGGCCGCAGCGGCCGAACTGGCGCAACCGGTGCATCTCGATGCCGCCGTCGAGCCGCACAGCGGCGACGAGCGCTTTGTCGATTTCACGCGCCTGTCCAAGATCTACCCGACGCGCAACGGCCCGCTCAAGGTGGTCGATGGCTTCGACCTGAAGATTCGCCGCGGCGAATTCGTTTCCATCATCGGTCATTCCGGCTGCGGCAAATCCACGGTGCTGTCGATGGTGGCCGGCCTCACCGACATATCCGAGGGCGGCATCATCCTCGACGGCCGCGAAGTCGCGGCGCCCGGCCCCGACCGCGGCATCGTGTTCCAGGCGCCGAGCCTGGTGCCCTGGCTGACGGCGCGCGACAACGTGCAGTTGGCGGTGGACCGCGTCTTCGCCCACGCCGACGCAAGCGAGCGGAGCAAGGTGGTCGAGTACTACCTGGCCCGCGTCGGCCTCGGCGATGCCATGGACAAGCCCGCCGGCGAGCTTTCCAATGGCATGCGCCAGCGCGTCGGCATCGCCCGCGCCTTTTCGCTCTCGCCCAAGCTGCTGCTGCTCGATGAGCCCTTCGGCATGCTCGACTCGCTGACGCGCTGGGAACTGCAGGAGGTGCTGATGGAAGTCTGGGCGCGCAATCGCGTCTCGGCGATCATGGTCACCCACGACGTCGACGAGGCGATCCTGCTCGCCGATCGCGTGGTGATGATGACCAACGGCCCGAATGCCAGGGTCGGCAAGATTCTCGACATACCGCTCGAGCGGCCGCGCACGCGCCGCGAACTGCTGGAGCATCCACGTTATTACGAACTGCGCGAGGAGCTGATCGGCTTCCTTGAGGATTGCGATCACTCATGAGCTGCGGCGCCGTGCGCAGGCAACTGGAAGACGAGGACGGAAGATGACGACGAAGCAGAAACTGGTAGTGGTCGGCAACGGCATGGCCGGCATCCGCGCCGTGGAGGAGTTGCTCAAGCTCGCTCCGGATCTCTACGACATCACGGTGTTCGGCGCCGAGCCGCACGGCAACTACAACCGCATCCTCCTGTCGCCGGTGCTGGCGGGCGAAATGACGCTGGCCGACATCGTGCTGAACGACCTCGACTGGTACAAGAGCAACGGCATCACCCTGCATGCCGGGAAGGCGGTGACCAGGATCGACCGCGTCAAGCGCCTGGTGATCGCCGACGACGGCAAGGGTGAGGTAATCGAAGCCGCCTACGACCGCCTGCTGCTGGCAACCGGTTCGACGCCCTTCATCCTGCCGGTGCCCGGCAAGGACCTGCCGGGCGTGATTGCCTACCGCGACATCGCCGACACCGAGGCGATGATCGCCGCCGCGGCGAACCACAAGCACGCGGTGGTGATCGGCGCCGGCCTGCTCGGCCTCGAAGCCGCCAACGGCCTGCGCCTGCGCGGCATGGACGTGACCGTGGTGCATCTGCTGGACTGGATCATGGAACGCCAGCTGGACCAGGCCGGCGCCGACATGCTGCAGGCCTCGCTGGAGGCCAAGGGCCTCAAGTTCCTGCTCGGCAAGCAGACCGAAATGCTCACGGCCGCGCCATCGGGGCGCGTCGGCGCGGTGCGCTTCAAGGATGGCTCGGAGATTCCGGCCGACCTCGTCGTGATGGCCGCCGGCATCCGTCCCAACACCGCGCTGGCGGAATCCGCCAAGCTGCATTGCCATCGCGGCATCGTGGTCTCCGACACGCTGCAGACCTACGATCCGCGCATCTACGCGGTCGGCGAATGCGCGGCGCATCGCGGCATCGCCTATGGCCTGGTGGCGCCGCTGTTCGAGCAGGCCAAGGTCTGCGCCAATCACCTGGCGCAGCACGGCATCGGCCGCTACCAGGGCTCGGTGACCTCGACCAAGCTCAAGGTCACCGGCGTCGACGTGTTTTCCGCCGGCAACTTCAGCGGCGGCGACGGCACCGAGGACATCGTGCTGCACGACAAGAGCGGCGGCGTATACAAGCGCCTGGTGATCGAGAAGGACCGGCTGATCGGCGCCGTGCTCTACGGCGACACCGCCGACGGCGGCTGGTATTTCCAGTTGCTCAAGGAAGGCCGCGACATCGGCGCGGTGCGCGATCGCCTGATGTTCGGCGATGCCTTCACCAACAACCACGTCGGCGACGCCGGCCACGCCGGCGGCTCGAAGGCGGCGGCGATGGCCGACGAGGCCGAGGTCTGCGGCTGCAACGGGGTGTGCAAGGGCACCATCGTCAAGTCGATTCGCGAGCACGGCTTGTTTACCCTGGAGGATGTCAGGAAGCACACCAAGGCCTCGAGTTCCTGCGGCTCCTGCACCGGCCTGGTCGAGCAGATTCTCGCCTCCACCGTCGGCGGCGCCTACCAGGCCGCGGATCGCAGCACCAAGCCGATGTGCGGCTGCACCGATTCCAATCACGGCGAAGTGCGCCAGGCGATCCGCTCGATGAAACTGCTGTCGCTCGATGCCGTCTTCAAGACGCTGGCCTGGCGCACGCCGGATGGCTGCGCCAGTTGCCGCCCGGCGCTCAACTACTACCTGATCTCGACCTGGCCGCACGAGGCGCAGGACGATCCGCAGTCGCGCTTCATCAACGAGCGCGCGCATGCCAACATCCAGAAGGACGGCACCTACAGCGCCGTGCCGCGCATGTGGGGCGGCCTGACCACGCCCGACGAGCTGCGCCGCATCGCCGACGTGGCGGAGAAGTACAAGGTGCCGACGCTCAAGGTGACCGGCGGCCAGCGCATCGACCTGCTCGGCATCAGGAAGGAAGACCTGCCCGGCGTCTGGAAGGATCTCGGCATGCCCTCCGGCCATGCTTATGGCAAGAGCATCCGCACGGTGAAGACCTGTGTCGGCGCCGAACACTGCCGCTTCGGCACCCAGCGCTCGATGAGCATGGGCGTCGATCTGGAAAAGATGCTGTTCGGCATGTGGTCGCCGCACAAGGTCAAGCTGGCCGTCTCCGGCTGTCCGCGCAACTGCGCCGAGGCCGGCATCAAGGACGTCGGCGTGATCGGCGTGGATTCCGGCTGGGAGCTTTACGTCGCCGGCAACGGCGGGATCAAGACCGAGGTCGCCGAATTCTTCTGCAAGGTGGGCACGCGCGAAGAGGTGCTCGAATATTCCGCCGCCTTCCTCCAGCTTTACCGCGAGGAGGCCTGGTATCTGGAACGCACCGTGCACTGGGTGCAGCGGGTCGGGCTCGACAGCATCAAGGCGCGCGTGATCGACGACGAGGAGAACCGCAAGGCGCTGCATCAGCGCCTGCTGTATGCCCTGCAGGGCATCGTCGATCCCTGGCTGGAGCGCACCGAGGGGGTCGCGGCGCACGAGTTCCAACCGGTGCGCGTGCTGGCCGACGCCGCCCACGCCTGAAAGACACCACCATGCCTGTTCTGAGTCATACCGAAGCAAGCGACTGGATCGAAATCCTCAGCCTCGACCACATTCCGCGCCAGGGTGCGCGCGTGGTCGAGATCGGGCCATCGGGCGAGGCCACGCGCGTCGCCGTGTTCCGCACCGCCACGGACGAGGTCTACGCCGTCAAGGACCACTGCCCGCATCGCGGCGGCCCGCTGTCCCAGGGCATCGTGCACGACGGCCAGGTCACCTGCCCGCTGCACAGCTGGAAGATCGACCTCGCCAGCGGCGCGGCGCAGTTGCCGGACAAGGGCTGCGCCCGCACTTATGACAGCAAGGTGGAAGGCGGCCAGGTCTTTCTGCGCCTGGCCTGAGGAGACGGATCATGCTATTCGGACGTGGCAAGAAGAACCCCATCAAGATCGCCGACAAGGGCGTCGTCGAGTGGAAATACGCCGCCTGCGGCTACTGCTCCACCGGCTGTTCGATCGAGGTGGGGCTCAACGCGGAAGGCAAGCCGGTGTCCTCGCGCGGCGTCGCCGATGCCGACGTGAATCGCGGCAAGCTGTGCCTGAAGGGCATCTTCGAGCACGAGCTGTTCACCTCCGCCGGACGCGGCACCCAGGCCCTGATGCGCGAGCAATGGCATCAGCCGTGGCAGCCGGCGAGCTGGGACACGGCGCTCGACAAGCTGCACGACGAGATCCTGCGCATCCAGGGCAAATACGGGCCGGATTCCTTCGCCATCATTTCCACCGGGCAGATGCTGACCGAGGAGTTCTACACCCTGGGCAAGCTCACGCGCGGCCTGATCGGCACCAACAACTACGACGGCAACACCACGCTGTGCATGTCCTCGGCGGTGTCCGGCTACAAGCGCTCCTTCGGTTCCGACGGCCCGCCCGGCTGCTACGAGGATTTCGAGCACACCGGCTGCCTGATCGCCTGGGGTTCCAACCTGCCCGAGCAGCACCCGATCATCTACTGGCGCATGAAGGAGGCGCAGGAGAAGACCGGCTTCCCGCTGATCGTGGTGGACCCGCGCGTCACCATGCTGGCGCAGAACGCGCACATGCACCTGGCACTGACGCCGGGCACCGACGTGGTGCTGATGAACGCGATGATGCACGTGATCTTCGCCGAGGGCCTGGAGGACAAGGACTACATCGCGGCCAACACCAACGGCATCGAGGCGCTGAAGGCCGAGGTCGCCCACTACGACCCGGTCACCGCGTCGAGGATCTGCGGCATCGACGAGGACACCATCCGCGTCGTGGCGCGTACCTTCGCCAGGGCGCCGGCCGCGATGCAGATCTGGACCATGGGCATCAACCAGTCCACCCACGGTTCCGACGGCGTGGTCGGCATCAACAACCTGGCGCTGATCACCGGCAACATCGGCAAGCCGGGCGGCACCTCGCTGTCCATCACCGGCCAGTGCAACGCCATGGGCACCCGCGAATGGTCGTCCTGCTCCGGCCTGCCCAACTACCGGGCGCTGGAAAACGCCGCGCACCGCGAGGAAGTGGCGCAGTTCTGGAACGTCGATCCGGAGTTTTTCCCGAAGAAGCGCGGCATGTTGCAGACCGACATCTACCAGGCCATGGAAGCCGGCCAGATCAAGGGCATCTGGCTGATCGCGACCAACCCGATGTCGTCCCTGCCCAACACGGCGCGCATCCGCAAGGCGATGGAGCAACTGGAATTCTGCTGCGTGCAGGACTGTTACCAGGACACCGAGAGCGCCCAGTATGCGCATGTCTTCCTGCCGGCCGGGACCTGGGCGGAGAAGGACGGCGTGATGACCAACACCGAGCGCCGCATCAGCCGGGTCAAGCCGGTGACCCTGCCGCCGGGCGAGGCCAAGCCCGACCTGTGGGTGTTCAACCGCGTCGCGGAGCGTTTCAACAAGGATGGCAAGGTGAGCTTTCCCGAGACAGCCGGCGAAATCTTCCTCGAAATGGGCCGCCTCTCCAAGGGCCGCCTGGCCGACATCTCCGGCATGAACCACGAACTGCTCGAAAAGAATCGCGGCATCCAGTGGCCCTACACCTCGGTGCAAGCCGAGCGCGGCGAGGCGCCGCCCAGGGGCGGCAAGCGCCTCTACACGGAGGACGCCAGCTTCAGCTACGCCGACGGTCGCGCCAAGCTGATTCCGCTGCCCTTCATCGACAACAACGAGGTGCCGGACGCGAAGTTCCCGATCTGGCTCAACACCGGGCGCCTGATCGAGCACTGGCACGGGCGCACCAAGACCGGCAAGATCGGCAACAACAACAAGTTCAGCCCCATCCCCTTCATCGAGATCAACCCCGCCCTCGCGGCGGAACTGGGCATCCGGGGCGGCGAATACGTGCGCATGGTGTCGCGTCGCGGCGACGCGGTGGCAATGGCGCAACCGACGCAGCGGGTGCCGAAGAACATGGTCTTCCTGCCCTTCCACTTTCACGACTGCGCCAACCGTTTGACCCTGGGCCTGCTCGATCCGCATTCGCGCCAGCCGGCCTACAAGCAGTCCGCCATCCGCATCGAAAAGATCGCCGACCAGCAGGCGGCGGCAAAGTTGTCCATGGAAATGCGCAAGTTCTGACGAGGTCGCCAGGAGCCAACTATGTTCCCCATCCGCCCCAACGAGCCCGAATACGCTCTGCTCAAGGATCCCGCCTGCCAGAGCCACAACCGTTACGGCCTGCCGATCGAGACCGTGGCGGCGGGCGACCCGCTGCGCGGACAGAGCCTCAACATCAACAACGATGCCGCCATCGGCGCCAATCCCAACCGCTACAAGCAGCACGGCTTCTTCTTCAACGCCGACAACTGCATCGCCTGCCACGCCTGCGAATCCGCCTGCTCGGAAAAGAACGACGTGCCGCCGCACCTGGCCTTCCGTTCGGTCGGCTTCGTCGAGGGCGGCACCTACCCGAACAGCCAGCGCCTCAACATCTCGATGGCCTGCAACCACTGCGACGACCCGGTCTGCCTCAAGGGCTGCCCGACGCGGGCCTACACCAAGTTCGCCGAATATGGCGCCGTCCTGCAGGACCCGGAGATCTGCTTCGGTTGCGGCTATTGCACCTGGGTCTGCCCCTACAACGCGCCCCAGCTCGATCCGGTCAAGGGCCAGGTATCCAAATGCAATATGTGCGTGGACCGCCTGGAGGTGGGTTTGAAACCCGCCTGCGTTTCGGCCTGCCTGGGCAAGGCGCTCGACTTCGGCGTCATCGAGAACATTCCCGAAGGCCGCAGCCAGGCCAAGACCGAGATCCCCGGCTTTCCGCGCAGCGACATCACCCATCCCAACATCCGCTTCCAGCAGACCCGCGTCACCCAGCGCGAGATGCTGCGGGTGGACAGCACGCCGCTGAAGTATCACCGCGACGACAGCACGGGCCGCTTCGAACCCGAGCTGGACCCCAAGCACGGTTTTCAGCGCCAGTGGAACCTGAAAAAACTGCTCGGTTCGCACGAGAACGCGCACGTCGCCTTCACCCTCAGCGTGCAAGCCGTGATGGGCGCCTTCCTGGTGCTGGTGCTGGGCGGCTGGCTGGGTCTGCCGGCGGTCGTCGGCTACGCCGCCAGCAGCGCCTGGCTGCCGACCCTGGGCACGATGCTGGCGCTGGCCAGCTTCGGCCTGTTCCGCCTCAACCTGCACCTGGGCAAGCCGCTGCGTTTCTATCGCGGCTTCAACAACTGGCGGCTGTCGCCGGTGAGCCGCGAGATCGCCGGGGTCTCGCTGTTCTTCGGCGGCCTGGCGGGCTTCTGTTTCTTCAACCTGTTTCCCGGCTTTCCCTTCGCCGCCTTGCTCCAGCCGGCCAGCGCCGTCGCCGGTTTGCTCGGCCTGTGCGGCGGCGGTTATTACATGATCAAGCTCTACCGCATCGAGGCCCGGCCGTTCTGGAATCACTGGCATACCAACGCGGCCTTTGTCGGCACCGCCTTCAGCCTCGGCGGCTTGCTGCTGGCCTTGATGGCACTCGCCTTCGGCGTGCTGAGCGCGGAACTGGCCCGCCTGCTGGCGCTTGCGGTCAGCCTCGGTCTGGCGCTGGAGGGCCTCGGCCTGCTGGCCCACGCCCGTGCCCTCGGCGCCGCGCACAGCGAAGGGGTCGCCTCGTTCTACGAGCAGACCACCACCTACGGCTATCCCTACCGGCTGCGCAACGGTTTGCTGGGCGCCGGCCTGCTGCTGGCGCTGGCGATCGCCGGCGGCGGCAATCCCTTGCTCTTCGTCCCGCTGGCGCTGGCCGCCCTGCCCGCCGCCATCCTCGGCCGCGCCCTGTTCTACGTGCTGGTGATTCCCACCACCATGCCCGGCGCCTTCTTCTGGCGCAACAAGGGTTTCGTCGAGCACGCGCGCGAGACCGGCCTGGCCGACATGCCCCAGCTCGGCGTGATCCCGGACACGCATTGACCGGCCGCGTTCAGCCAGGCGCGATCTTCCTCCCCTTCAAGGGGAGACCGAGACTTTCCCCCACCCCTTCAAGGGGAGACCGAGGCTTGCCCCCTCCCTTTCAAGGGGAGGGCCGGGGAGGGGATGGGGTGGTGCGACCGTATGAGCGACTTCTCGATACCGTCCCGCCTCCATTTCCCCCGTGAAGGGGGGAAGCAGCGTTAACATACATGCCTGTCGAACGGCTGGATTGCACTGGAGAACGTCATGTCGAACTGGCACAAGGTCTGCGGCCTCGATGAAATCCCGCGCCGCGGCAGCCGTGTGGTGCTGCACGAGGCCAGTCGCATCGCGGTGTTCCGCGCCGCCGACGATCAGGTATTCGCCCTCAACGATGTCTGCCCGCACAAGGGCGGGCCGCTGTCGCAGGGCATCGTCCACGGCCATCGCGTGACCTGTCCGCTGCACGGCCGGATCCTCGAACTCGCCAGCGGCGAGGTCTGCGCCCCCGACCAGGGTTGCGCCCGGCGCTACGAAACGCGGGTGGAGAACGGCGAGGTCTTCCTCGCCCTCTGACGATGGGCACGCCTGAACTGCCGTTGCGCGCGACGCGCTCCATCTGCCCCTACTGCGGCACCGGCTGCGGCCCGCATAGAGCGCGCGGGCCGCGTGCGGCAAGAATCGGCACCCCCCTTTCGTCCCCCGCCGGGCGGGGGGGTTCCGCCGCAGCAGTTCCACTTGCGTCATGACTTCGACTCGTAGCATCTGCCCATACTGTGGCACCGGCTGCGGCGTGATTATCGAAACAGTCGGCGCTGGCGAGACGGCGAAAATCGTCGATGTGCGCGGCGATCCGGACCATCCGGCCAACTTCGGCCGCCTGTGCAGCAAGGGCGCCAGCCTGCACCTGACCACCCAGCGCACGGGCCGCGCGCTGGTGCCCGAGTACCGCGCCAGGCGCGACGAGCCGCGCCAACAGGTGAGCTGGGATGCCGCGCTGGATGCGGCGGCCGGGCGCTTCGCCGCGATCATCCGCGATCACGGTCCGGATGCCGTGGCCTTCTATGTTTCCGGCCAGTTGCTGACCGAGGACTATTACGTCTTCAACAAGCTGGCGCGCGCCCTGGTCGGCACCAACAACATCGACTCGAATTCGCGGCTGTGCATGTCCTCGGCCGTGGCCGGCTACAAGGCGACCCTGGGTTCCGACGCGGTGCCCTGCAGTTACGCGGACATCGGGCTGGCCGACCTGTTCCTGCTCGCCGGCAGCAACACGGCCTGGGCGCATCCGGTGCTGTTCCGCCGCATCGAGGATGCCAGGGCGGCCAACCCGGACCTGAAAATCATCGTCGTCGATCCGCGCCGTACCGACACCGCGGCGATGGCCGACCTGCACCTGGCGATCACGCCGGGCAGCGACACCATCCTCTACAGCGCCATGCTGCATGTGATGTTGTGGGAGGGTCTGGTCGATGACGCCTTCATCGCCGCGCACACCAGCGGCTTTGCCGCGCTGCGGGCGCAGGTGCGTGAATTGACGCCGGCCGCGGCGGCGGCCAGCTGCGGTGTTTCCGCCGACGAAATCGTCACCGCGGCGCGCTGGTTCGGCCAGGCCAGGGCGCCGCTGTCGATGTGGTGCCAGGGCCTCAACCAGTCCGCGCACGGCACGGCCAACAATGCCGCGCTGATCCACCTGCACCTGGCCACCGGCAAGATCGGCCGGCCCGGCACGGGGCCGTTCTCTCTGACCGGCCAGCCCAATGCCATGGGCGGGCGCGAAGTGGGCGCGGCGGCCAACCTGCTGCCCGGGCATCGCCGCCTCGACGACGCGGGCGACCGCGAGGAACTGGCCCGCTTATGGGGCGTGCCGTCGCTTCCGGCGGCGCCGGGCAAGCCCGCGATCGACCTGTTCGACGCCCTGCGCGAGGGCACGATCAAGGCGGTGTGGATCGTCTGCACCAACCCGGCGCATTCGCTGCCCGACCAGACACGCGTGCGCGAGGCGCTGCGCAATGCCGAATTCGTCGTGGTGCAGGATGCCTACGCCGACATCGAAACCGCTGCCTTCGCCGACCTCTTGCTGCCAGCCGCGAGTTGGGGCGAGAAGGAGGGCACGGTGACCAATTCCGAGCGCCGAATTTCACGTGTACGCGCGGCGCTTGCGCCGCCCGGCGAGGCGCGGCCGGACTGGGAAATCGCGGCCGACTTCGCGCGGCGGCTGGCGATGAAAGTTATGCGAAGCGGTATCCCCGGGGACGGCGCTGGCGACACGGCGCGCCTGTTCGAGTTCGCCGATACGGCCGAGGTTTTTGCCGAACACGTCGCCACCACGCGCGGCCGCGACCTGGATATCGGCGGCCTCGGTCACGCGCTGCTGGAAAGCGACGGCCCGCAGCAGTGGCCCTATCCGGCAGGCGCCACGGCGGGGCAGGCGCGCCTCTACGGCGATCGGCGCTTTGCCACGGCCGACGGCCGCGCCTGCTTCGTTGCGCTCGACTTCAGTCTCACGGCCGAAGCGCCGGACGCGCGTTTCCCGCTGCGCCTGACCACCGGCCGCCTGCGCGACCAGTGGCACGGCATGAGCCGCACCGGACGTGCGGCGCGGCTGTGCGCCCATGAAGCGGCGCCGCGCCTGCTGTTGAATCCCGCAGACCTGGAGCGGCGCGGCTTCAAGGAAGGCGATCTGGTACGCATCGGCAGCCGGCGCGGCGAAATCGTGCTGCCCGTCGCCGCCAGCGACGAACTGAAACCGGGCCAGGCCTTTGCCGCGATGCACTGGGGCGGACGCTCGCTGTCGCATGCCGGCGTCAATCAACTGATGTTGCCGGTGGCGGACCCGGTGTCGAAGCAGCCGGAACTCAAGCACGCCGCGATTCGCCTCGAGCGCGCCGAACTGCCCTGGCGCCTGGTCGCGCTGCGCGCCGCCGAGTCGGTCGCGCCGGACGAAGAAGTGCTGGTCTGGCGCGAGCGCCTGGCGCGCCTGCTGCCGGATTTCGACTATGCGGCGCTGACCCTGGCCGGGCGCGACCATCCGCTGCTGGCGCTGCATGTCGCCGGCGCGCAGCCGGTGGCGGAAGACCGGCTGGCGGCGCTGGCTGCGCTGCTCGACCTGGGCGAGTGCACCGTGTATCGCGACCCGCGCGGCGGCGTGGTCAAGATGGCCCGCATCGATGCCGCCGGCGACCACTTGCAGGGCCTGCTGCTGGCCGGCGAGACGGCGGCCGCCGACTGGCTGCGCGATCTGATGATCAGCGGCCGCCCGCTGGGCGAGCTGCGCCGCTGGCTGTTCGCCCCGGTGGCCAAGCCGCCCCTGGCCTTGCCGCCGGCCGGCCGCACGGTGTGCAACTGCTTCGGCGTGAGCGATACCGAAATCAGGGCGCTGCTCGCGCAAGGCCTCGACCTGGCGGGCGTTCAGGCGCAGCTCAAGTGCGGCAGCTCCTGTGGCTCCTGCCTGCCGGAGCTGCGGCGCATGGCGGCGCAGGGCGGCGCTGCGCTGCCCGCCGGCGCGTGATGCAGCGACCGGCCCGCGCGTCGTAGCGCCAGCGCCGACTTTTGGTTCCGGCGCCAGGCGTCCATTCGCCAAGCAAGCCAGCCGTCCCGCATTTCCCGCGGGGCGAACGGGGGGTTGCCGCCAACCGTCAACCGCCGCTCAGCGCCTGGACGATGAGCAGTTCTGCGTCCTCGTCCAGCGTCTGCGCGAGATCGCGGGCCTGCACGCCGCCGACGAAGAAGCGGATGTGCGGGCGAATGCGGTTCTGTTCGTCGATCATGCGGAAGCGGATCCCCGGGTAACGCCGGTCGAGATCGGCGAGCACGGCGGCCAGCGTCACCCCGTTCGCCTCGGCCCAGCCGCTTTCGGTGTAGCTGCGCAGCGCGCTGGGGATCAGCACTTTCACCGGCGGCGCACCTCAGGCGGCCAGTTCGGCCGCCTCGACGGCGTAGATTTCCGGCAGGTGGCGCGCGATGCAATGCCAGGTCCGGCCTTCGTCGCCGCTTGCCCACAGTTCGCCGCTGGTGGTGCCGAAGTAGAGACCGACCGGGTTCTGCGCGTCGGCGCACATGGCCTGGCGCTTGACGGTCCACCAGGCCTCGCCGGGCGGCAGGCCGGCGTCGAGCCGCTGCCAGCTGGCGCCGGCATCCTGCGTGGCATACACCGCCGGCTTGCCGCCGGGGCTGGTGCGCGGCCACACCGTGCTGCCGTCCATCGGAAACACCCAGGCGGTATCGGCGTCGCGCGGGTGCAGCACCAACGGGAAGCCGATGTCGCCGACTTCCGCCGGCATGTTGCGGCCGATGCGCTGCCAGGTGGTGGACGGCCGGTCGAGGCGATAGATGCCGCAGTGGTTCTGCTGATACAGGCGATCCGGCCGGCCCGGCGCCATGCGCACGCAATGCGGGTCGTGGAAGCTCACGTTGCCGCGGTCGAAACCTTCGACCACTTCCATGCCGTCGATCAGCGGCCGGAAGCTCTTGCCGCCGTCGGTCGATTCATGCACGCCGCCGCCCGACATGGCGAAGTAAAGGTGGGCGGGGTCGCGCGGATCGACGATGATCGAATGCAGCTTGGGCCCGTCGGGCGTGCCGTCCTGCACGGTGCCCATCCACTTGCGATATTGGGGGTCGTCGTTCACGCAGGAGAAGGGCGCCCAGTTGGCGCCGCCGTCGTCCGAGCGGAACAGGCCCTGCGGCGAGGTGCCGGCATACCAGACGTCGGGTTCGTTGGCGTGGGCCGGCGTCAGCCAGAAGGTGTGATCGACGGCGCGGCCTTCCGCACCCGCGCCGGCAGCGGCGAAGGCCGGCGGCCTGGCGGCTTCCTTCCAGCTGCGGCCGAGATCGGTGGAGCGGAAGATGGTCGGCCCGAGATGGCCGGTCTTCGCCGCCGCGAGGAGCGTCCGTCCGTCGCGCGGATCGAGTTTCAAGTGGCTGATGATGTGGCCGAGAAAATGCGGGCCGTCGACACGCCAGCTGAAGCGCGCCGGATCGCCGTGATAGAGCCAGGCGCCCTTGCGCGTGGCCACCAGCAGGACCACGCGCCGCGCCGGGGCGTCGGCCGCCTTTGCCGGCGCCGGCGCCGTCGCTGTCTGTTCCGTGTCTTGCACCATGAGTTTCCTCCTTCGTCAATTGCGGACCCCGTATGGTACGCCGCCATGGCCGGCCGTTTCAACGCGGAAAGCAGTACTCGCACCGTGGGTTCTCCCGAACCGGACGGCGCTACACTAGCCGCCAAGCCGTCACGAAGACATCGATCGCCGAGGAGGATGCCATGCAGCAAACCGCCCACGATTCCCGCCGCCGCGCGCTGCTGGTCGCCGCCCTCGGCGCCACAGCCTTGTCGGCGCTGCCCCGCATCTCCGCCGCCCAGGCGGCGAGCCTGAAGATCGGCATCATCGGCACCGGCCGCATCGGCGGTGCGCTGGCCCGGCACTGGGCGAAGGCCGGGCATCAGCTGATGATCTCCTCGCGCCACCCCGAGCAACTCAAGCCGCTCGCCGAAAGCCTCGGTCCGCGGGTGCGCGTCGGCACGCCCGAGGAGGCGGCGGCATTCGGCGAGGTGCTGCTGATTTCCGTGCCCTATGGCGCGCTGCCGCAGGTCGGGCGCGATTACGCGGCGCAGCTGCGCGGCAAGGTCGTGCTCGAAACCGGCAATCCGTTTCCGAATCGCGACGGCGAAATGGCCGCAGCGGCACGCGCCAAAGGCACCGGCGTCGCCTCGGCCGAGTTCCTGCCCGGCGTGCGCCTGGTCCGCGCCTTCACCTCGGTTCCGCATACCGCCGTGCTGGGCGACGCGCACCGCAGCGGCGAGCGCATCGGCGTGCCGCTGGCCGCCGACGACTCCGGGGCCTTGAATGTTGCCGAGCAACTGGTGCGCGACGCCGGCTTCGATCCGGTGGCGGTCGGCGGTCTGGCACGAGCGAAGGACTTCGACGTCGGCACGGCGGTGTTCGGCCGCGCCATGACGGCGCGCGAATTGCGCCAGGCACTGGGCCTCGGCGGGTGAGGGGGCGGGCCATGCTAAACGATTTGCCTGTCTCGCGCCGGGAAGTGCTCAAGGCCGGCCTCGCCGTTGCGGCCGTGGCGTTCGCACCGTGCCCGGCACGGGCGCAAGCGCCGCTGCTGACGCGGCCGGTGCCCGCCACCGGGGTCCGCCTGCCCATCGTCGGCATCGGCACCAATCGTTTCGGCACTGGCGACGCGGCCTGGAACGCGCGGCTGCGCGACACGCTGGCCACCTTCGCCCGCCTCGGCGGCACCGTGGTCGACACCGCGCCCTCCTATGGCGATTCGGAACGCGCGATCGGCGCCATCCTCGCCGAGACCGGCCTGCGCGAGCGGCTGTTCCTCGCCACCAAGCTCGATCGCGACGGCATGGCCGAGGGCCGCCAGCGCCTCGACGCCTCCTTCGCGGCGCTGGGCACGCGGCGCCTCGACCTGGTCCAGTTGCACAACCTGCGCGGCGCCGCCACGCTGCTGCCGCTGCTGCGCGAGCAGCAGGCCGCCGGGCGCATCGGCCACGTCGGCATCACCAGTTCCAGCGACAGCCAGTACGCCGAGATGGAAGCCATCATGCGCCGCGAGCGGCTCGACTTCATCCAGGTGGACTATGCCGTCGGCAACCGCGGCGCCGGCGAACGGCTGCTGCCGCTGGCGGCGGAGCGCGGCATGGCGGTGCTGATCAACCTGCCCTTCGGCCGCGGCGCGCAGTTTCGCGCCGTCGGCGGCCGGCCGCTGCCCGCCTGGGCGGCCGGGATCGACTGCACGTCCTGGGCGCAGGTTTTCCTCAAGTACGTGCTCGGCCATCCGGCGGTGACTTGCGCGATTCCCGGCAGCACCCAGGCCGCGCACGTCGAGGACAACCTCGGCGCCGCGCGCGGCCGGCTGCCGGACGCGGCGCTGCGGCAGGTCATCGAGCGTTATTTCGACGCCACTGCCGATTCCTGAGCGTGTTCGCCAAACTCTTGGGCAAGCTCGTTCCCGTGCGCCCGGGCGAGGCGGCGCCGACCTTGCTCGCCACCGCTTACGGCTTCTGCATCCTGTTCGCCTTCTACCTGCTGCGGCCGGTGCGCGACGAAATCGGCGCCGCCGATCGCGGCAATCTGCAACTGCTGTGGACCGCGGTGTTCCTCGTCATGCTGCTGGCGGTGCCGCTGTATTCGCTGGCCGTGGCGCGGCTGCGGCGCGGCGCCTTCATCGTGCTGGCCAACCGCTTCTTCGCCGCCAACCTGATCGCCTTCTACGCCGCACTGGTGCTGCTGCCCGAAGCGGCGCGCGGCTGGATCGACCGCGTCTTCTACGTCTGGCTCAGCGTCTTCGCCCTGTTCGTGGTCACCGTGTTCTGGGGCCTGGTGGTCGATCTGTTTCGCGACGAGCAGGGCAAGCGGCTGTTCGGCTTCATCGCCGTCGGCTCCTCGCTGGGCGGCATCGCCGGCTCGGCCACCACGGCCGCGCTGGCGGCGCATGTGCCGGTGTTCCTGCTGTTGCTGTTCGCGGTGTTGCCGCTCGAAGCCGCCTGCTGGCTCGCCCGCGGCCTCGACCGCCGCGCCGGGGCCGCGCCGCAAACCCTGAACCGCGAGCCCGAAGCGACGATCGGCGGCAACGCCTGGAGCGGCATCGGCCCGGTGTTCCGCACGCCGGCGCTGCGCGAGATCGCGCTGTGGATCCTGCTGATGACCTTCGCCTCGACCATCCTCTACTTCGTCCAGTCGCACCTGGTCGGCGAGGCCATCGCCGACCGCGCGCTGCGCCGCGCCTTCCTGGCGCGCATCGACCTGGCGGTCAATGTCGTCACCATCCTGACCCAGGCCTTTCTCACTGCGCGCATCGTGCAAGGCATCGGTGTAGGCCTCACGCTGGCCGTGCTGCCGGCGGTGGCGGCGCTCGGCTTCCTCGTGCTTGGCGCGGCGCCGACCGCGCTGGCGCTGTCCGCATTGCTGGTGGTCCGCGTGCTCTACGACAGCAGCCGCCACGCGCTGGCCAAGCCGGCGCGCGAAGTGCTATTCACCCGGCTCAGCCGCGAGCAGCGCTACAAGTCCAAGGCCTTCATCGATGCCGCCGTGTACCGCGGCGGCGACCTCCTCAGCGGCTGGATTTACGTCGGCCTGGCGGCGCTGGGCATGACCGTCGGCGCCATTGCGCTGGCCGCCGTTCCCGTAGCGGTGGCCTGGGCCGTGCTGGGGCGGCGCATGGGGAGGGATTCGACTGAGTGAGAAAATTGTGGCGAGCCGCTTTTGCTTCGGTTCAACGGTCTGCTCGTCGGCCTTATGTGGAGCTCCACATAAGGCCGATGAACCGACGTCCGCCGTCTCACCAGCGCCGACTCTTCAGGTAGCCCTTCGTTCCGGCCCCTTGATGGCTTGCGGCCCTGGGGTTTTCCGGCCGCTCCAGAGACGGGGTGAGCCGATTAGCGGTCGCGGCCCTGCACAATCGAATCACCAGATGAGCCGAATAATGCCGGGATTCGGCTCAGCCCTTCTTCCCCGGACCTCCGATCTCACGCTGGCCCAAGGTGAGCGACCGAGCATCCGTTTCAAGGCCATGGCGGCCGCAACACCCGCTACCGGATCGCGCCCGAGCCGGAAAGCGCAGGAAATCCCTCCCCTTGAAAAGGCCATGGCCGCCCCCATATCGGGCCGGTACATTCTGTTTATTCAGGGGATTTTTATGACCGCCGCGACCCAAGACAGCACTTCCAAGGAAACCCTCGGCTTCCAGACCGAGGTCAAGCAACTGCTGCAACTGATGATCCATTCGCTGTATTCCAACCGCGAGATCTTCCTGCGCGAGCTGATTTCCAATGCGTCGGACGCCTGCGACAAGCTGCGCTTCGAGGCCCTGCACAATGCCGGGCTGTTCGAGGGCGATTCCGAATTCAAGATCCGCGTTGCCTTCGACCCGGTGGCGAAGACCCTGACCATCGCCGACAACGGCGTCGGCATGAGCCGCGAGGAAGTGATTACCAACCTCGGGACCATCGCCAAGTCGGGCACGCGCGAATTCTTCTCGCAGCTCTCAGGCGACCAGCAGAAGGACGCCAGCCTGATCGGCCAGTTCGGCGTCGGCTTCTATTCGTCGTTCATCGTCGCCGACCAGGTCACCGTGCTGACCCGCCGCGCCGGCGCCGAGCCGAACCAGGGCGTGCGCTGGCACTGTGACCAGGGCGCCGAAGGCACGGGCGAATTCAGCATCGAGATGGTCGACCGGCCCAGCCGCGGTACCGAGATCACCCTGCACCTCAAGGCCGACCAGGACGACCTGCTCTCGGCCTGGAAACTCAAGTCCATCATCCGCAAGTATTCCGACCACATCGTCCAGCCCATCGTGATGAAGGGCGAGAAGTGGGACGACGAGAAAAAGCAACAGGTCGCCACCGATGAGGACGAGACCGTCAACCAGGCTTCCGCGCTGTGGGCGCGCCCCAAGAACGACATCACGGAAGAGCAGTACCGGGAGTTCTACAAGCACGTCGGCCATGATTTCGAAGACCCGCTGACCTGGACCCACGCCCGCGTCGAGGGCAAGACCGAATACACGCAGTTGCTCTACGTCCCGGCGCGCGCGCCCTTCGACATGTGGGACCGCAACGCCCGCCACGGCGTCAAGCTCTACGTGCGCCGCGTCTTCATCATGGACGACGCCGAGCAGCTGATGCCGCTGTATTTGCGCTTTGTGCGCGGCATCGTCGACTCCAACGACCTGCCGCTCAACGTATCGCGCGAAATTCTGCAGGAATCGAAGGACATCGAGGCGATCCGCAACGGCTGCACCAAGAAGGTCCTCGGCATGCTGGAAAGCCTCGCCAGCAGCGAGGACGCCGCCGAGAAGGAAAAGTACGCCAGGTTCTGGGGCGAGTTCGGCAAGGTGTTGAAGGAAGGCATGGGCGAAGACCACGCCAACAAGGACAAGATCGCTGCGCTGCTGCGCTTCGCCTCGACGCAGGCCGACACCGCGGATGAGACCGTTTCGCTGGCCGACTACATTGCGCGCATGAAGCCCGAGCAGGAAAAGATCTACTACGTCACGGCCGAGACCTTCAATGCGGCGAAGAACAGCCCGCATCTGGAAGTCTTCCGCAAGAAGGGCATCGAGGTCATCCTGCTTTCCGACCGCGTCGACG
>CAZYTN010000001.1:3235-59506 GCA_964650115.1 uncultured Sulfuritalea sp. | reverse complement strand
GGCGGCCACACCGGCGAGGGCAGCGAACTGGCGCTGGGTTTCGCCATCAACGGCCTGATCGACGAGCGCCTGGCCGGCGTGCTGACCAAGGGCGGCATGCAGCCCGGCGACGCGCTGATCCTGACCAAGCCGATCGGCACCGGCACCCTGTTCGCCGCGCACAAGCTGCTCAAGGCGCGCGGGAGGTGGATCGACGCCGCGCTGGAATCGATGCAGGTCTCCAACCGCGCCGCCATGCCGGTGCTGCTGGCCCACGGCGCGACGGCCTGCACCGACCTGACGGGCTTCGGCCTGCTCGGCCACTTGGTCGAGATGACCAAGCCCTCGGGCGTCGATGCCGAGCTTGACCTGAACGCCCTGCCGCTGCTGGAAGGCGCCGTCGACTGCGCCGCCGCCGGCGTCCTCAGCTCGCTGCAGCCGGCCAACCTGCGTCTGCGCCGCGCGCTGGCCAACCAGGAGGAGGCGCTCGCACATTCGAACTACCCGCTGATCTTCGATCCGCAAACCGCCGGCGGCCTACTTGCCAGCGTGCCGGCCGCTCGCGCCGATGCCTGCCTCGCCGCCTTGCGCGCGGCGGGTTACCCGCGCGCCGCGCGCATTGGCTGCATACTGGCGCAGGGCGAGGCACTGGAACCGATACGGCTTGTCCTCTAGCAATCGTGCAAAAGTCGGCGCTGACGACACGGCGGCACCGGCTGCGGTTTCCATCCGTGCCCAACCCCAGGAGAAGACGATGTTCCTCATGTCGCGCCTGATTTCCCGCAGCGCCCTTTCGCTGGCCCTGATGCTGGGCGCCGCCGCCAGCGTTGCCGATACCTTGCGCATATCGGCCATCCCCGACGAAGCGCCGACCGAGCTGCAGCGCAAGTTCAAGCCCCTGGGCGAGTACCTGGAAAAGGAAACCGGTCACAAGGTGCAATTCACGCCCGTCAGCGATTACGCGGCCGTGGTCGAGGGCCTCGCCGCGAAGAAGATAGACATGGCCTGGCTCGGCGGCTTCACCTTCGTCCAGGCCAGACTGCGCACCAACGGCGCGGTAACTCCCATCGTGCAGCGCGCCGAGGACGAGAAATTCCACAGCAAGTTCATCGTGCCGGCCGACAGCCCGGCAAAAACCCTGGCCGACCTGAAGGGCAGGAACTTCGCCTTCGGCTCGCCTGCGTCGACCTCGGGCCACCTGATGCCGCGCCACTTCCTGCTCAAGGACGGCATCGACCCCGACAAGGATTTCAGGAAGGTCGCCTTCTCCGGCGCGCATGACGCCACCGTGGCCTTCGTTGCCTCGGGCAAGGCCGATGGCGGCGTGCTCAACGCCTCGGTGCTGGACAAGCTGGTCGAAAAAGGCGACGCCAATGCCAAACGGGTGAGGGTGATCGCCACCACGCCGCCCTATTACGACTACAACTGGACCGTGCGCCCCGACATGGATGCGGCGCTGGCCAGGAAGCTGACCGAGGCATTCCTCAAGCTCGATCCCGCCAACCCGGCGCACAAGGAACTGATGGACTTGCAGCGCGCCTCGAAATTCGTGCCGACCAGGTCCGCCAACTACGACGGCATCGAACAGGCGGCGAAAAGCGCCGGGCTGATCAAATAGCCTCGGGCGCCCGAACGCAGGCTGCCGCGCCACACGCCATGTCATTCCTCACCCACCGACTCGGCCTCGAACACGGCAACGGCCTGCGCGCCCTGCACGGCCTCGACCTGACGCTCGCGCGCGGCGAACGCGTTGCCGTGATCGGGCCTTCGGGCGCCGGCAAGACCAGCCTGATCCGCCTGCTCGGCTGCGCCCTGCGGCCCACCGACGGCCGCCTCGAAATCCTCGGCCACAATCCCTGGCAGCTTTCCGCCAGCGAGCTGCGCCGCCTGCGCGCGCGCATCGGCACCATCCACCAGGCGCCGCCGATTCCGCCGCGGCTGCGCGTGATCACCGCCATCCTCGCCGGGCGCCTCGGGCAGTGGCCGGCGTGGAAGGGGCTGGCCTCGCTGCTCTATCCCGTCGACATCGCCGGGGCGCACGAGGCGCTGGCGCGGCTCGACCTCGCCGACCGTCTGTTCGATCGCTGCGACCGGCTTTCCGGCGGCCAGTTGCAGCGCGTCGGCATCGCCCGCGTGCTCTACCAGCAGCCCGAACTGATCCTCGCCGACGAACCGGTGTCCGCGCTCGACCCGACGCTGGCCGATGCCGCCATAGGACAGATCGTCGCCGATGCCGAACGGCGCGGTACCGGCGTGCTGGCCTCGCTGCACGCGGTCGACCTGGCGCTGAAATGGTTTCCGCGCGTCATCGGCCTGCGCGGCGGCGAACTGGCCTTCGACCTGCCCGCCGCGCAGGTCACCACGGCGATGCTGCGCGAGCTGTATGCGAGCGAAGGCAGCGTGGTGCCGACCCAGGCCAACGATCCGGCGCTGCTGAATCCGGTCGCCGATGGCGACGAAAATTCCAGGGTGGTGCGGCTCGACAGTTGCCGGGGACGCGGATGAGCGCCGGCGTGCTGCGTTTCGAGGGGGCGCCGGCCATGACCCGGAGCCGCGTAGCGGCGAACCGTGGTCACCCCCGCCCCTGGGGCGGGGGGCGAAGGCGGGGTTTCGCGGAGCACTGCTCCGCGCCGCCGCAGCCGGCCGGCAATGCAGTGCCGGCAGTGGAACGGGGGGTGGGTTCATGATTAGCGCAGGCCTCACCGCGCAGGGCGGCACGGCCGCCCTGCGCGACCCGGATGCGCGCCGCCGTCTCGGCGCCGCGCTGCTTGCCCTGGCGCTGCTCTGGCCGCTGCTGCAACTGGCGGAATTCCGCCCGGCGGCGCTGTTCGATGTCCGCAACCTGAATGTCATCGGCGGCTTCCTCGCCGGCTTCCTGCCGCCCGAGCGCTCGCCCGAGTTTCTCGGCTTGCTGCTCAAGGCCACGCTGGAAACCCTGGCCATCGCCACCGCCGGCATCGCCCTGGCCCTGCTCATCGCCGCGCCGCTGGCGGTGATCGCCACGCGCGCGCTGTCGGTGTCCGCCATCGGCCCCGGCCCCGGCCGGCGGGGCGGACGCATCATGCGCAGCGTCTGCCGCGTCGTGCTGACGGTGCTGCGCGCGATTCCGGAAATCGTCTGGGCGCTGATGTTCGTGCGCGTGCTCGGCCTCGGCCCGGCGGCCGGCGTGCTGGCGCTGGCCATCACCTATGGCGGCATGCTGGGCAAGGTCTATACCGAGATCCTCGAATCCACCGACACGCGCCCGGCGCGTGCACTGCTCGCCGCCGGCAGCGGCCGCCTCGGCGCGCTGGCCTACGGACTGATTCCGAACGCGGCGCAGGAGTTGAGCTCCTACACCGTCTATCGCTGGGAATGCGCGGTGCGCGCCTCGGTGATCATGGGCTTCGTCGGCGCCGGCGGCCTGGGCCAGCTGATGGACCAGTCGATGAAAATGCTCAACGGCGGCGAAGCCAGCAGCATCCTGCTGGTCTTCCTGCTGCTGGTGCTGCTGGCCGACGCCTTGAGCGCGGCGCTGCGCAAGGCGCTGGCATGAACCGGGCGGCGGACACCTGCCAGCCGCGCGGCGCCGGCGACTTCTGCCTCAGTTGCCTGCTCACCGGCGGCGCACTGCTGCTCGCCATCGGCGCCTGTTTCGCCTGGCTCGACATCGATTTCGGCGCGCTGTTCTCGCGCGAATCCGCCGCCGGCATGAGCGCTTTCGTCGCCTCCTTCTTCCCGCCGGACCTGGCGCCGGAGTTTTTGCGCAAGACGGCGCTGGGCACGCTGCAGACCTTTGCCGTGGCGGCCGTCGGCACGCTGCTGGCGGCCGTGCTCGGCGTGCTCTTTGCGCTGCCTGCCGCCGGCCGCCACGGCGCCGCGCCGCGCCGCCTGGCGCGCTTCGCGCTCAACCTGTTGCGCAGCGTGCCCGAGCTGGTCTGGGCCACGCTGATGGTGCTGGCCGCCGGCCTCGGTCCCTTCGCCGGCACGCTGGCGCTGGCGCTGCATACCATCGGCGTACTCGGCCGGCTCTTCGCCGAAGCCATCGAAAACGCGCCGCCCGCCGCTGAAACCAGCCTGCGCGAAGCCGGCGCCGGCAGCGTCGTCGCCTTCCTCTACGGCACGCTGCCGCTGGTCTGGCCGCAGTTCATCGCCTACAGCCTCTACCGCCTGGAGATGAACATCCGCATGGCCGCCGTGCTTGGCTTCGTCGGCGCCGGCGGCCTGGGCCAGATGCTCTACTTCCACCTCTCGATCTTCCAGCAGGCGCAAGCGGCGACGGTACTGATCGCCATGCTGCTGCTGGTGCTGGCGGTCGATGGCCTGAGCCACCTGCTGCGCGGCCGCCTCGCCGGCTGACGCCCGCGGCGCGAAAAAGTCGGCGCCGGCGCGACGGCGGATACGCTAGTGGAACCCTTCGTTCTTCGCGCGCAACAGCAAATCCGCCCAGCGCGACAGCGTGCCCGGCCCGCCGGGCCCCTTGGCGGCGTTTCCCGCGACGCCGTTCCAGATGCCCTCGCCGTTGAAACTGAAAATCGGCTGAAGGTCGGCGCGTTGCGAGGCTGGCTTGAATTCCATGACCAGGTTGTCGAGCACCAGCGGTTCCGCGTTGGGCGCTGCGTAATAGGCGAGGACCATGTGCGCCTGCGTGAAGGATTTTCCCGCGAAGCCCGGCGGCGGTCGGTAGGGGCCGATGGCGCGGGTCAGGGTCGCCTTCACGTAGACCAGCCGCAATTTCGACGTCGGTATGCCCGAGTAGCGCAGGGAATAGTATTTGGCGATGGCGAAATCCTCGCAGTCGCCTTGCCCGCGGCCGAGGGTTTCCAGCGGCGTGGCCCAGTAGTCGCTCTGGTTCCAGACCAGAATGTCGTCGTCGAATTCGATCTCGCGATTGAACAGCGTATTTATTCCGGCCAGCTTTTCCTTCTCGGTCGCCGCCGCGGATTCGACCAGCGTCGTGTGCCAGTGGCGCAGCAGCGGGACCGGCGCCAGACCGAAGCGGGCGACGAGTTGTCGCTGCAGGCTGTCGATGTCGTAGGCCGCCGCCAGCGACACGCAGACCGCCGCCAGCCAGACCGGCAGCGACAACCGCCGCCGGCTTGCGCAACCGCCGGGAGAGTGTGGGTTGCGCAAGCGGCCCTGGCGTCCGGTCAGCGGCCGGCGTCAGCCTCCAGCGTGAACCGGTAGCTGTTGCCGCCGATCAGCTCGATCGTCGGGCGGTAGAGACCCGGCTTGTCGCCGGCGCGAAACTCGATGGTCAGAAGGCCGGGATTGATCTTGCCGCCGCCGGCGGCGGGCGGGAAGGCGCTGCTGCGCAGCACTTCGCCCGACAGCACGGGCTTGCCGTCGGCGCCGCGCGGGCTGGTCGCCGACTGACCCTTGGCGCCTTCCGGCGCGGCACCGACGATGCCGCCCACCACCTTGTCGGTCGCCGCGTCCAGCACCTTGTCGCCGTTGGTGTCCTGCACCAGCAGCCCGCCGGTGTACTTCGGGAAGCGCGCGAGATCGCGCGGCGCGATGCCGACCTGGTTGATCGCGCTGCCGGCCTCGCCCCACAACAGCAGGCCCAGACGATGGGGCATGACCTGACCCGGCGCGGCCTTCTGGAAATCGGAGTTGGTGCCCGGCGGCAGATGGAAATTGGTCGGTGCCAGCCTGGCCTTGGGCGCATCCTCCAGAACCTTGATGGCACCAGACCACGCCGCCACGAGCTTGCCGTCGACGGCCAAGTGTTCCACCGTCACCGGATAATCGCCGGGGAACGGATTCAGGAAGGTGCGTCCGCGCAAGTGGATGACCTTGATGCCGGGGGCATTGCCGCCCGTCGCCGCGACCTCGGCGATGGCCGTGACGTTGATCGCATGGGCCTTGTCGTCATAAGCGACCTTGTACTGTCCCGCCAGCTTGACTGCGGCCTGCGGCCAGCCCTTGGTGAATACGAGATTGGTGTCCGCATCCGCCTTCACGGCCACCTGGTCATTGCGCTTGAATTCGGCCGGCATCCGGATGCGGATGATCTCGCCGGCCTTCATGGTCAGGCCCGGCGTCGCCGGATTGGCGTCCGCGATCAGCATGAACACATAGTCGGTGGCCTGTCCAGACACGTTGCCGTCGTAGGTGATCGGCGCAGGGGCTACAGCGAGACTTTGCGGGCTCGACACGGGCTGGGAAGCGCAGGCGCCGAGCGATGCCGCAAGCGCGGCGATGATAAATGGCTTGCTTGACATGGACAGTTTCCTCCGTTGGGGTTTGGGATGGTATTTTTGCGTAGCACCCCATTAGTCGGTTCGGGCGAGCGCTTCTTACAACGGCATGCCCGGATCAACGCAATCCCGGCCGCCGTCCCGCCAGAGCCGACTTCCGCAGGCATGCCCGAAGCCATACAGAACGGAGGAAGCAAGCCGTGCGGGTGCAGCACGGCTAACTATCCGGACTTCGGCGCTAGTTACGCCCGGCGATCACGCCACCGTCGACATCCCAAATTGCGCCAGTCACCCAACTCGCATCGTCGCCGAGCAGAAAGACTATTGTTTTTGCCACGTCCTCGGCTGTGCCGATCCTGCCAATCGGATGAAAACCGTCGAACGAGGCGAGTGTTTCGTCAACTTTATCCGGGTCGATGAATGCCTCGTAGATGGGCGTTTTGACCACGGCGGGTGAAACCGCATTGACGCGAATGTTGTGGTCCGCCAACTCCATCGCCATGTGTTGCGTGAGTGCGTGCAATCCGGCCTTCGCCATCGAATAGGCGGAGGAAGGCGTCGCCTTGATGGCTTGCTTTGCCCACATTGAACCAATATTGACGATCGAACCGCCGATTTTGCGGACGATCAGATTTTTGGCAAATCCCTGGGTCAGGAAGAAAATGGCGCGGTTGATCGCCATGTACTGATCGTAGTCGTTTGTCCTGTAATCGAGGAAGCTCTTTGGCAGAAAGAGTCCGGCTGCATTTACCAGCAGGTTGGCTTTGACTTCCTGGGCGATAAGGGTAGCCAACATGTCGACATCCTCTTGCTTGGCAATGTCGGCAACGATGCCGGTGACAGTGCCCAGGTGCTCGAATTCCGCAACAGTTGCGTCGAGTCTCGCCGAATTACGGCCGACGATAACTGCTTGACCACCCTGTTCCAGGATCAAGCGGGCGGTCGCCTTGCCCATTCCGGAGCTGCCGCCAATGACGAGAACGGTGGAGTTCTTGAATTTATTGCTCATGATAAAAACCTTCGAATAGTTAGGGTAAGGAGGCAATAAGCCGTCAGGACCCGGAAAATGTAGGAAGTACGCCAGCGGCGTCGAGCTGCTCGAGGTCTTCACAGCCACCGATATGTTCTCCGTCGATGAAGATTTGCGGAATGCTGCGGGCAAGAGGAAGACGACGCTGCATCTCGTTCCGGCCGTCCCCGACCGATACATCGACTTCCCGGTACTTGAGATTCCGTCTGGCCAGCACGGCCTTCGCACGTTGGCAATAACTGCAGTTCGGTCCGGTGAAGATCACGACCTCCAGATCCGGTTGAGCCTGTGGATTCATGGTTTGCTTCCTTTGATTTGTAATTCGATTGAGCTTCGGGTTGGCGGACGCCGGTCAGGTTCATTCGAAACTTTCATACTGCAAACGCCCGGCGGGGATCGCAAGTTCGCGTGCTGCCGCTTTGGCGGCCTCTATCAATTGTCCCGGCCCGCAGACATAAAACAGCGCGTCACCCGGGGCAGAGCGCATGAGCGAGTGCAGATCGATGCGGGTTCCCCCTGGGACGCGTGTGAAGTACAGGTGCAGTTGCCCGGGAAACTCGATGGCCAACCGGTCGCGATAGGCCATGTCGGCGGCGGTCCTGCCGCTGTAGTGCAGCTCGAAAGTGTTGCCACGGGTCTTGAGTTCCTGAGCCATCGCCTTGATCGGCGTGATGCCGATGCCACCCGCAATCAGTACCGCAGGGCGGCCGTCATGATGGAGGGGAAACTGATTGGCTGGATGATCGAGCGCCAGTCGGGTACCGATCTGCCACGAGGCATGGATCGCGGCCGAGCCGCCGCGTCCCGCTTCCTCGCGCAATACGGCGATCTCGTACATGTCGCGCCGGTGTGGATGCGTGGCCAGCGAATACTGTCGCGTGACCAATGAGCCATCCGTCAGTCGAACCGGTACCGCGAGATGCGCGCCTGCCGTGACGGGCGGCAAGTCGCTCCAGTCCGGTGCCCGCAGTTCGTAGGCGCGTACGCGCGATGTCATCTCGCGCATGCCGGCGACGAAAAGCGTCAGCGCGCCGCTGCCGATCGGCGCCGCGGCGGAAGTCGGCTGCGTTTGCGGGCTGATCGATCGCAGCAGTTCATCCACTTGCGCCTTCGTATAGCGTGGCGTGATGTACTTCGGGCAGTTCCAGTCACTGGCTTCGACGCGGATGACGACGCCGCGTTCGACGCGGGCGCGGTAGCCCGGGGATTCCAGCCGGGCGATCAGCTCCGGTTCCAGGGATTCGTCAACCAGCCGGGCGCGGCCCCAGATCTTGAGCCGGCGCTGCTGCGCGTAATCCATGAGGAACAGGCTGACCCGGTCGTCGCCGGCCATGTTGCCGACGGACAGGTACTGGCGATTGCCGCTGAAGTCGGCATAGCCGAGGGTGCGTTCATCGAGCACCTTGAGAAAGCCCGGCGGACCGCCGCGATGCTGCACGTAGGGCCAGCCGGACTCGCCGACGGTGCCTTGATAGAGGCTGTCGCGTTCGGCGATGAATTCGATTTCCATCGGTCCGAGGGCGGCGACCTCGTATTCACCTGTCTCCAGCTGCCGGTAGCTGTCGCGGCTGCCCATCCGGGTTTGCGCGGCACGAACGTTTGGGGTGAAGGCGATGCGGGCGAATGCGCTGGTCATGGGTTTCTCCGGAAAGCGGGGCAAGGACCTGTCCTTGCCCCGGGCGACCTTTGACGATCAGGCGGCGAGTTTCAATTCGACTCGTGGGAAGTCGATGTCGACGCGTCCGGCCTTGCCCAGCAGGTTGGTCAGGATGTTCATGCCGACATGGGTGATGACCTCGACGATGTCGGCTTCGCTGTAGCCGGCATCGCGCATCTCCAGCAGTTCGGCGGTGGTGATTTCACCCATGTGTGCCACCAGCGAGCGGGCAAACTTCACGGCGACGGCGGCTTTGGCGTCCAGGCTGGTGCCGGCGCGGTTGGCCTCGATCTCGCTGCCGTCCAGTCCCGCCTTGCGGCCGATGGCCGTGTGCGCCGACAGGCAATACTCGCAGCCGTTCTGCTGGGCCAGGGCCAGGGCGATGCGTTCGCGCGTCTTTGGGTCGAGGCTACCGTCGCCGGCGATGCCGTGCAGTCCGAGGAATGCCTTGAGGGCCGCCGGGGAGTTGGCAAATACCTTGAGGAAGTTGGGCACCATGCCAAGCTGGGCCTGGATGGCGTCGTAGAGGGCCTTCTGTTCCGGATTTGCCGCTTCGGCGGTAACGAGGTTGATGCGTGCCATGATGTTTCTCCTGTTTTGGGTTGAGGGTGTCGTCGTGCTGTCGACGGACGCCACTTTGCCTAATTCCATCAAAAAGAAGAATAGTCATAGAATGGAATACATAATTCCTTTAAACGGAATAAATAGTGGATCGATTTCATCTCATGACCGTGTTTGTCGCCGTGGCCGAAGAGGAAAGCTTCGCGGCCGCTGCGCGGCGGCTGCGCATGTCGCCTCCCGCCGTGACCCGTGCCATTGCCTTCCTTGAAGGGAGGTTGGCGGTGCGCCTGCTCACACGCACCACTCGCCTGGTGCGGGTCACCGATGCCGGCGCCCGCTATCTCGAAGATGCGCGGCGCATCCTGCTTGAGGCGGACGAGGCCGACGAAGCGGCGGCCGGCATCAATGCCACGCCGCGCGGGCATCTTGCGGTCACGGCACCGGTGCTGTTCGGCAAGATTTATGTGATGCCCGTCATCACCGCCTACCAGACGACGTACAAGGAAACCACGGTATCGGCGCTGTTTGTCGATCGCGTGGTTAACCTGGTGGAGGAAGGGCTCGATGTAGGCATCCGCATCGGGTCATTGCCCGACTCCTCGCTGCGGGCAATTCGCGTCGGCCAGGTGCGTCGTGTCGTCTGCGCGTCGCCTGCGTACCTGAAGAAGCACGGCAGCCCCAAAACCCCTGCCGATCTCGCGCGGCACCAGATCATTGCCGCGACATCGGTGTCTGCCGGTCCGGAGTGGACCTTCGCCAAGGGGAAGGAAAAGATCGGCGCCCGGATCGACGCGCGCATTCTGGTGAATACCAATGATGGAGCAATTGAAGCCGCCAGGAACGGGTTTGGCCTCACGCGGCTGATCTCCTACCAGGTGGCGAACGAACTGGCGGCGGGGAGCCTCAAGACGGTGCTGACTAACTTTGAAGACGCCTCGTTGCCGGTCCACGTGATTCATCGCGAGGGTCGCCACGGATCGGCCAAGGTCCGGAGTTTCGTGGATCTGGCTGTCGAAAGACTGAGGGCAGATACGGCATTGCAGTGAAGTTGTGGCCCGCGTTGCGGCTGGCGGTTCTCCGAAAATGGCTTCTCACGGTGGTGGCCGGCGACCGCTGAATTTGCGGCCAGGGCCGGTTTTCATTGAATGGCAGCTTGGGGCCCGCCAGCCACCATTGCCCATGAAAATATCATCAGGTTGTTGTGGGTCGGGTGCGGCAATGGCCGACGAGCACTCATTGGCAGCGATATTTTGAAAGTTGGTTGTCTGGGGCGCTGACGACGTTCATTTCAGAAATATCAGCGAGCCATGAATGTCGGCAGGGCGCTGAATTTTTACTTGACTCTCGTGTCTACTGCAAGGTTTAGGCTTCAAGTGCAACGTGACGACCGCGTCGCGAAGCATCCAAGGTCGACTACCTGAAAGGAACCTGGAAATGACCGTCAAACGCAAGGTGGAAGTCTTCAGCGCCGGCTGTCCGGTATGCCAAGACGTGGTGCTACTGGTGCAGCGCCTGGCATGTCCCTCGTGCGGCGTCGAGGTGCTCGACATGAACGACATCGAAGTAGTCAAACGCGCCAGGGCGCTCGGTGTCCGCTCCGTGCCGGCGGTGGCCATCGACGGCCAACTGGCCGGTTGCTGTGCCGGACGCGGCGTCGATGAGCAAGTTCTGCGCGCCGCCGGTCTCGGCCAGGCGTGAGGTCGCACCGGTGCTGACCATCGGCAAACTGGCGGCGGCGGGCGAGATCAGCCCCGATGCCCTGCGCTATTACGAGGGCGAGGGATTGCTTGCCCCTGCAGCCAGGAGCGCAAGCGGCTATCGACTGTATGGCGAAGACGCGCTGCGCCGCGTCCGTTTCATCCGGCACGCGCAGGCATGCGGCTTCACGCTGACGGAAATCCGCGAACTGCTGCACCTGCGCCAGACCGACAGCGCCTGCTGCAACGATGTGCGCCAGCGCGCCATCGAAAAGCGTCTGCAGCTCGCCGCCAAGATACGCACCATGCAATCCATGTCCGCCGCACTCGACAGGCTGATCGCCGAATGCGCCGACGGCAGCCAGTCGGTCGATGAGTGCCCGATCCTGGTCGCCCTGGAACAGGTCGATGGCGACCGGGAGCCGGTGCGGTGAAAGTGGAACTGATCTACGCGCCGGGCTGCGTCGAATGCATGACGGCCAAGTCCGCTCTGAAATCCGCCGCCGAAGCCGCGGCGGGTGGCGTCGAGTGGAGCGAACTCAATGTCCTCGAAGCGCTGGATTATGCGGTCGAGCTTGGCGTGCTGACCCTGCCCGCGCTGGCCATCGACGGCAGGCTGGCGTTCGCCGCGCTGCCCACGCCGGCGCAATTGCGCGACGAATTGCTGCGGCGGGCCGGCCATGATTGATCTCACGCCGGAAGCCTTGAGCGCTGCGGTCGAATCGATGGGCTATGCCTCGGCCGGCGTCGGCTTCCTGGCGGGGTTGGCCTTCAGCGTCAACCCGGTGGCGGTGGCCGCCATCCCGATGATGCTGGCCTACGTCACCCAGGCGCGCGAAACGCGCGAGGCGGTGCGATTGGGCGGAATGTTCATCCTCGGCATGGTGCTTACCCATGCAGGGCTCGGGTTCGCCGCCGGACTGGGCGGGCGCTGGGTCGGGGCGCTGATGGGGCGCGGCTGGGGCGCGCTGCTCGGCCCGCTGCTGATCCTGCTGGGACTGGTGTGGACCGGCTGGCTGCGCCTGCCGCTGCCGGCGCTCGCGCTGCGTGCCAGGCGGCCGGCCGGCGCCTGGGGCGCATTCGCGCTTGGCATTCCGTTCTCGGTCGCGGTCTGCCCGGCCTGCACGCCGGCCTTGCTGGCGCTGCTGGGCGTGGTCGCGATCATCGGCTCGCCCTGGCTGGGCGTGGTCCTGCTGCTGGCCTTTGCCCTGGGTCGGGCGCTGCCGATCATCCTCGGCGCGTGGGCAGTTGGCTGGCTGGAAGGGCTGCGCGCGCTCGGCCGCTTTCGTCGCGCATTCGACGTGGCAGGCGGCGTGACACTGGTGGCGACGGGGCTGTACCTGCTGAACGCCTACTACCTTTTGATTCCCGCATTGGCTTGATAAACGAAGGAGGAATGCAAGGACATGAAAATGACCACGGGAAATCGGACATTGGTCGCCGGAACATTCGCCGCCGTCGGCGCGTCCGTCTGCTGTGTCGGGCCGCTGCTGCTGCTGGCGCTGGGCATCGGCGGCACCTGGGTCGGCAGCCTGACGGCGATGGAACCCTACCGGCCCTTCTTCATCGGCCTGACGCTGCTGTTTCTCGGCCTGGCCTTTCGCAAGCTGTACATGGTGGCGCCGGCCTGCACGCCGGATACGCCCTGCGCCGATCCGCGCACCATCAAACGGCAGCGGCAGACGTTCTGGAGCGTCGCCGTCCTGCTGCTCGGCCTGCTCGCCGTACCTTGGCTGGCTCCGTTGTTCTACTGAAAGGAGATTCCAATGCGCAAACTCTTGATCGCAGCCCTCGCCGCGCTGCCCCTGTCCGCGTTGGCCGCCGCCCCGAAAACCGTCACCCTCGACGTGAAGAACATGAGCTGCGAGCTCTGTCCGATCACGGTCAGGAAGTCGCTAGAAAAAGTATCCGGTGTGAGTGGCGTCAAGGTCGATTTCGAGAGGAAGACGGCCACCGTGAGCTATGACCCGGACCAGACCCAGCCCGAGGCGCTGAGCAAGGCGACGGCCAACGCGGGCTATCCCTCCACCGTGCAAAAGTGAGGCCACACAATGAGCGCCGTCCTTCTTGAATCCGTGCTGACTTGCCCGCAGTGCGGCCATGTCAAGACCGAAATGATGCCAACCGATGCCTGCCAGTGGTTCTACGAATGCGAGGGCTGCCATGTGCTGCTCAAGCCCAAGCCAGGCGACTGCTGCGTGTTCTGTTCCTACGGCACGGTGCCGTGCCCGCCGATCCAGGAGCACGGGCGCGGCCATTGCTGCTGAGCCGGGCTCGGGCCGACCGCGGGCTGGTTCGGCAGCTTGCCGATTTCACGAAGAGTCCCGAGAACCGAAGCAATCAGGTTTTCTTCGGCCGCGAACAGTGGTCGCGCCAAGCGTCGGTTCCAGGTTGAAGCTTCATTCCGGCGCATGGCGGGCGGAAGCGGGTTCGTCTAGATCGTCTCCGCAACGATAGGTGTTCGGCCGCAACGGTCGTTTTGTCCAACACGGAAAGTCGGCGCCGGCGATACGGCGGTTGTTCGGCCGCGGCCGCCTTCCGCCCGAATCAGCGCGACAGGAGTGAAGGGCCGCAATGCGGAAATTTGGTGAACTCACGTTCGCGGCCACCAAGAGACAGTCAGAAACAGATCAAAACCACAATCTGACCGCCCGCTTGAAGGTGCTCACCGGCCTCCAAGAAAAGCCGCCTCGAAACACCGGGCCAGCGTACCATGGCAGACAGAAATGCCTTTTATGACAAGGCGGATTTACATGGCACCCGCAAAATCTGCAAAAAGAGCGCCACAAGACACCCGTCCGGCAAGCGGCGCAGCCAGCGGTGGCCTCCCTCCGCAGCTAAGTCAAGCACAGGGAACGGTCATGGCGAGCTTCCGGTTGGTGCGCTATTTCACCGTGGCCAGCCTCGTTGCATTTGTCCTGGTCGCGGCCCCGTTACTGTATTTCGAGCTCCGGGAAAGCGAATTCTTCAAGCAGGCTGCGCTGGCGCAAAACTCGTTTTTCGCGCAGGTTCAGGACAGCTTCGCCGTGCAGTACGACGGGGCCGCCCGCGCGGATTTGCTTCAGGTGCATGAGGCGGGTAACGTCAATTTGACGCGCCTGTTCGCGAATTCTCTGTGGGAGAAGAGCTTCGCGCCATTCGTAGCCATGGCGCAGAGAATCCCGGTCGATCAGTGCCGTGCCATCCCTGTCGTTAAGGACGCTGGCGGCAATACCGTGCAGGCGGACGAGAAGCAGGCCTGCTTTGCAGAGGTCGGCAAGAAGATCATGGCGCTGCCCGACTTCAAGGCGCTTGACGCCAAGGTGTTCGACACCATGAAGGCCAGCACCGTATTCAAGATCAAGGTGTTCGACCTGCGTGGCATCACAGTCTACTCGTCCGAGCACGGTCAGATCGGCGAAGACAAGCAGGGCAACGCCGGCTGGTCGAGTGCAGTAGCCGGAAAGCCGGCAAGCGAATTGACCCACCGCGGCAAGTTCAGCGCGTTCGAGGGCGTGGTCGAGGACCGCGACTTGATCTCCAGCTACCTGCCGGCGTTCGCTCCCGATAGTGAACAGGTCGTAGGGGTGTTTGAAGTGTATTCCGACGCGACACCATTTCTCAACCAGATCAAAAACACCTCGGCATTCATCAAGAAGCTGAACGCCGAAAACGAGGCGAAAGTGGAGCAGGCCGCGGCTGTGAACCAGGGCAAGGTGGAAGAGAGTGCGAACATCTTGCTCGCGGTTGTCCTCGGGCTGCTGGGGCTGCTCTACTGCGCGCTATTCCTGATCGTGCGCCGCGGACAGGTCATCATCGACAAGGAAACAATCGAACTCCAGAAAGCATCGGAACAGATCAGAAACATCAACGCCACCCTCGAAGAACGGGTACGCCAGCGCACCGCCGACCTCGAAGCCACCAATCAGCTGCTCTACCAGGCAAAGCTTCAGGCGGATGTTGCCAACCGTGCCAAGAGCGTCTTCCTCGCCAACATGAGCCATGAACTGCGCACACCGATGAACGGCATCATGGGCATGACCGACCTGGCTCTGCGTCGGGCCACCGATCCAAGACAGATCGACTGGCTTAAAAAGAGCCAGGGCGCCGCGAAGCATCTGCTCGCCATCATCAACGACATCCTTGACATCGCCAAGATCGAATCTGATCGAATGACGCTGGAAGAGAAGAGCTTCTCTCTTGCGCACGTGTTTGACGACATCCTCAACATGCTGGACGAACAGGCCCAAGCCAAAGGGCTGAGTCTGTCCCGCGAAATCGCCCCCACTCTGCCCGATCTTTTTTGCGGTGACGCCATGCGCCTGGGACAGATACTGATCAATTTCATCGGCAACGCCATCAAGTTCTCTTCGAGCGGCCAGATCATCGTCCGTGCTTGCGCTGTCGATGAAGACAGCCTCGGCGTTCTACTGCGTATTGACGTGACCGATCAGGGCATTGGCGTGAGTCCCGAGGCGCAGACCCGCTTGTTCCGCGCCTTCACTCAGGCGGACGACTCATTTACCCGCAAGTATGGTGGCACGGGACTTGGCCTGATAATCTCCAAACGCATCGCCCTGCTGATGGGCGGTGACGTGGGGGTGATCAGCGAGGTAGGGCGAGGCAGTACATTCTGGTTTAGCGTGAAACTGAAAAAGTTGGAGGAGCGACGCGAAGCTGACCGTCCGGAACCGGCAGGGAATGTAGATGACGAGAAGGCAATCAAGCAACGCTATTGCGGTCACCGCATTCTTGTCGTTGACGACGAACCCATAAATCGGGAAATTGCCCTGATACAGCTTGAAGGTGCCGACCTTGTCGTGGATACCGCGGGGAACGGCGCAGAGGCGATCGCCCTGGCGCGGCAGACCAGCTATGCGGCCATCTTCATGGACATGCAGATGCCGAACGTAAACGGGTTGGAGGCGACCCAGCAGATCCGCGAGCTACCCGGCTACCGGCACACACCGATTATTGCCATGACCGCCAACGCATTTGCCGAGGACAAGGCGCGTTGCGTCGAAGCGGGGATGAACGACTTCCTGATCAAACCGTTTAACCCAGACACTTTGTTTGCAACCTTGCTGCGTGCGCTGAGTCAGCGGGATGTTTAGCAACTATCCTGCCATAGCCTGAGTGACAGCAATGCGAGTACAAGCTGCCGGCGACTATGCATTTATTCCTTGGTGGCTCAAGGCACAGAGGGTGAGTTCAGGATTCTGAGGAGCAGACGCTCAACAATCCAACTCGGCGGCTAGCTCCAACGGCTGTTGAGGCCAACCACCCGACCTACCCACCTCGAAGCCATTCGTTGCGAGAGTCGGCGCTGGCGGTACGGCGACAAATTAGAGTTACTTGCCGGCGCGGCCTTGGTGGGGCTTGTCTATCCGATTGCCGGAAGGGGAGCCTGGCTCGGAGGTACCGTGCCATCGCCTGCCAGACCGCGCACCCATGCCGAGGGACTCATGCCCGTCTCGCGGATGAAGGCCCGCGAGAACGCCGGCTGGCTGCCGTAGCCTGTCTCGTCTGCCACCAGCGCCACGGGCCGGCCCTTGCGCAGCAATCGTTGTGCAAGTGTGATGCGCACACGGGTCAGGAAGTCCGCCGGAGTATTGCCAACCACCTTGCGGAATTCGCGCGCGAAACCATTGCGTGATTGCAGGGCGCGCTCCGCCATGCTGTCCACGGTCCACGGCTTGCGCGGGTCGTCGAACAATTCGATCAGCAGGCCGGCCAGGCGCGGGTGGGCGAGACCGGCGAGAACGCCGTGCTGCACCCACTCCTGCTGGATGGCGAAGCGGACGATCTGGATCAGCAGGATGTCGCACAGGCGATCGAGCATCACCTGCCGTCCGGGGCTGTCGTCGGCCGCTTCGGCGAACAGCGCGGTCAGGGTCAGTTCGATGCGCTTCAGTCCACTGAAGGGAATCACGACGACGGCCGGGAACGACTGTGTCACCGGGTTTTCCTGACCGGCGTCGTAGCGCACGCTGGCGCACAGCACGTCGGCCGTCACCGAATCGAAGACATCGAGGCGGTGGTCGATGGGCCGGGGATAGAACAACAATGTCGGTTCGCTGACCTCGATGTCCGCGTGACCGGACTGAACCGCCCGCATCTTGCCGCCCCGGATGACGTGCAGGTGGCCGACACCCTCGTCGGCGGCAAAGTCGTGCAGCCCACATAGCGGCCCGGCATAGAAAGTGTTGGCGCGCAGACCGATGTGGTCCAGCAGCCGGGAGATGCCGTCAGGTGCCATGGCAGGAATGTACGAATGGTTATGAAAAATGTACGGATGATAACCAACCCGCGGTCGGCCGGGCCTAATCTTCAGTCGTGCCGCCGGAAGTGCGGCGCTTCATCCACGATTCCATTCATCAGGAGAACATCATGACGCAACACTTTGTCGCCCAGACCCTGCGCGGGGTCACCCTCGATTCCGCCGACGCCACCCAGAAGGAAGCGCTCGAAGGCGCACTGAAGGCGGTCGGTTTCATTCCCAACATGTATGCCAACATGGTCAATGTGCCCGGCGTGCTGACCACCTATCTGCACGGCTACGCCGTCTTCCGCCAGAAGTCGGGCCTGACGCCGACCGAGCAGGAAGTCATCTTCCTCGCCATCAGCCAGCAGAACGGCTGCAACTACTGCACGGCGGCGCACAGCATGCTGGCGGACAAGATGTCGGGCGTGCCGGCGCCGGTACTGGCCGCCATGCGCTCGGGCCAGCCGATTCCGGACGCCAGGCTGGCGGCGCTCTACGCCTTCACGCAGGAACTGGTAAGGACGGCCGGCAAGCCCGGCCAGGCCGTCGCCGATGCCTTCCTTGCCGCGGGCTACACCGAAGCCACCGCGCTGCAGGTGATCCTGGCCGCGGCCGTGAAGACACTGTCGAACTACACCAACCACCTGTTCCAGACCGAGGTGGACGACAAGTTTGCTGCCTACAAGGTGGCATGAGTGTAAGTAATTTGCATCGGGTCCGACTATATGGGTAGCAGGCTCGCAAGCGCGCTTCGGGGGTCTGCTACCCACGGAAGCTTCCAAGCAATCATTACAAGGAGATTGACCATGAACAAGACCATGACCGCCGCTTCACTCGCCCTGGCCCTGGGCGCCGCCCTGACCGTGGCCTCAGCCCCTTCCTTTGCTGCCTCACATGGCGGAGCCATGAAGGCGGAGACGGAAAAGTGCTACGGCGTGGCCATGAAGGGCAAAAACGACTGCAAGGCCGGCGCCGGCACCACCTGTGCCGGAACCTCGAAGATGGATCATCAGGGCAATGCCTGGTCGATGGTGCCCAAGGGCACCTGCGAGAAGACCATGTCGAAGACCTCGCCGACCGGTAACGGCCAGCTTGCCGAGTTCAAGGAAAAGAAAGCCTGATCGCCTGACGAGCCTCAAGGAGCGCCCGCCATGAACGCCCACGCCAATAGCCTGCGCTCTGTCGGCGGCGCTGTCCCGGCGAAGCTCCGAGCCCTGCCCAATCGGGCGGGGCTCGGGCTGAAACCGGAACACTTCCGGGAGATTCTGGTCACGACACCGGATATAGGCTTCTTCGAGATCCACGCCGAGAACTACATGGTGGACGGCGGCCCCTTCCACCACTACCTGACGCGCATTCGCGAGCGTTATCCGCTATCGATCCACGGCGTCGGCCTGTCGATCGGGGGCGAAGGTCCGCTCGACGAGTCGCACCTCGATCGCCTGGCGGTTCTGCTCGACCGCTACGAACCGGAATCCTTCTCCGAGCATCTGGCCTGGTCCAGCCACGGCGGCGCGTTTCTCAACGATCTGCTGCCCGCGCCTTACCACGCGGGTACGCTGGCTCGCGTTTGCGAACACATCGACCGCGTGCAGGATCGCCTCAAGCGCCGCATGCTGCTGGAAAACCCTGCCACCTATGTCGAGTTCGCCGCCTCGACCATGGCCGAGCCTGATTTCATCAGCGAGGTAGTCGGTCGCACCGGTTGCGGGCTGCTGCTGGACGTCAATAACGCCCATATCGCCTGCGTGAATCATCACCGCAACCCTCGCGACTACATGCGTGCCCTGCCGCTGGACGCGGTGGCCCAAATACACCTAGCCGGCTTTGCGCAAGATGAGGATGCCGACGGTGCGCCGCTGTTGATCGACAGCCATGGCTCGCCGGTGGCGGAGGCCGTATGGTCCTTGTATTGCCATGCTCTCGACTGGGTTGGCCCGACGCCAACGCTGATCGAGCGCGACAATGACATACCGGCTTTCCCAGTGCTGTTGGCCGAGGCGCAGCACGCGGAACGCATCCTGGAGCGACTGATCCCGAGCGCATCCCGGGTGGCATTGGCATGAGCACACAGCAGGCTTTTTCCGATGCTCTGCTGGCTACGGACCCGGTGTGTCCGCCTGGCCTGACGACGTGGAACGGCTCGGCGCCGGAAAAGCGCTTCGCCATTTACCGCAACAATGTCGTCGTCGGCCTGATCGACGCGCTGGCCGACAACTTTCCGGTGACGCAGGAGCTCGTCGGAGAACAATTTTTCCGTGCCATGGCGCGCCAGTTCGTGCGGGCGGCACCGCCACGTTCGCCGGTGCTGGCCCAGTATGGCGAAGGTTTTGCCGAGTTCATCGCGGCATTTCCGGCGGCGGCGGGGCTGCCCTACCTGGCCGACGTGGCAAAGCTGGAACTGCTGCGCGTGCATGCCTGGTACGCCGCGGATGCCGAGCCCCTGTCCGCCGAAAGGATAGGGCGCCTGCTGGCCGACGTCGACGCGCTGCCGGAGGCTCGATTTGCCCTGCATCCATCGGTCCGGATATTGCGTTCTCGACACGCGATCGTCTCGCTGTGGACCGCGCACCAATCGGAATCCGCTGCATTGGCACTGGCAACGGTGAATCCTGATCAGCCCGAAATTGCCTTGGTCCGGCGCGAAGGGCTGGCGGTGGAAATCTCGGCAATTTCAGTCGGCACTGCCGAGTTCATCGAAAGCCTGCGGCAGGGTCGTTCGTTCGGCCGCGCCGCGGAGCAGGCACTTGGCGCGGACATCCAGTTCGATCTTGCGGCAACGCTGGGTTCGATGATGAGAAGCGGCCTGCTGGTCAGCGTAACGATTTCAAGGAGTGCGACACCATGAGTACCGATACTTCGACGATGACATCGCCCGGCAGCCTGAGCAACCGGATCGAAAACCTTGTACGCCTGGCGATAGGCATGGCCGAGCGCATTCCGGATTCACTGATCGCCTTGCTTGGCCGTTTCTCCATCGCTGCCGTGTTCTGGAAGTCCGGACAGACCAAGGTGCAGGGCTTTGCGATCGACATCGTCAATGGCGAGTTCCAGCTCGGTCTGCCGCAACTGTCCGACTCGGTGGTCGCGCTGTTTCGCGACGAGTACAAGCTGCCGCTGGTCCCTCCGGAACTGGCGGCGCCGCTGGCGGCATTTGCCGAACACCTGTTCCCGCTGCTGATCCTGATCGGCCTCGCGACGCGATTCTCGGCGGCGGCCCTGTTGGTGATGACGGCAACGATACAGTTGCTGGTTTATCCCGACGCCTATCCGACGCACGGAGTCTGGGCGGCGGTGTTGCTGTTCCTGATCGCGAAGGGACCGGGGCTGCTCTCGATCGACCACCTCATCGCGCGTTATTTCGGCCCGATCAACCGCTAGGGGGCTTGGCGCGAAAGCAGCCCGCCATGCCTGTCAAAGCAGCCGCTTGATCAACTGCTCCAGTTCGCCGGCGTCGATGTCGCCAAGCTGCTTCTTCACCAAGCGACCCTCGCGGTCAATGACATAGAGCGTCGGCGTCCCCTTGATGTCGCCGAAGGCGTCGCGAAGTGCATCGCTGCGCATGGCGACGGGAAAGCTGTACCCGGCGTCCGCCCAGAACTTCTTTACGTCGGCCGCCGATTCGTCGAGCGACAGGGCAATAACCCGGAATCCACGTGCCTGATACTGCGCATGCAGTTTCTGATAGGACGGCAACTCACCGCGGCAAACATGACACCATGTCGCCCAGAACAGGTAGGCCACCGGTTTGCCCGCCAATTGCGTCGCCGTCAGCGTCTCGCCGCCCAGCAATTCGATGTCGAGTCGCGGCAGTGTCTGCCCCGGCTCCAGGTCGGCAAAAGCCATAGGGGCCGAAAGGCTCAGCACGATGACAGCCAACAGATTTTTCAGTGCGTGCATAATTTCTTCTCCTTGAGGTCTCCCTGAATCCTGGTCACGCCCGAATGGACAAATAGTCGCCAACCCGGCCAAGGGTCACACATCGCTTGTGGCGGAAGACTGGCTTCCAATGAAAACGACCCGGCGCCACGCCAGCCCCTGAAGGAGTCTGACTGAAGTGGCGCCGGCCGACAGTACGTGTTAACCCGCCTTGCCGCCAAAAATGGTGAAATCAAAACCTTCTCGGAAGCCCTTCTTGACTTCCTCGAAAGTGCAGTAACCCTTCGTACCGGCGGTCTTGTCGAACATTTTCGAGACATAGGCGATGTACTCGTCCTTCTCGATCTTGCCGTTCTTGTTGGTGTCCATCACCCGGATGTCGCCAGGTTCCTTGGGCAGATCGGCAAAGGCAGGGGTGGCAAGCATGCCGCCGCCGAGAGCCAGGGCAAGCGCGAGGATGGAAATGGATTTACGTGTGCTCATGATGATTCTCCTTGATGTAGTCAATTGGTTGCCAGTCGGGTGACTGGTTGTTCTTCGGGTAGAGCGTCTTGAAGCAACGCTTATCCGATGACTTCACTTTAGGCGTATGCCATCACGATTAATATTCGTACTGCTACTTAATCGGCATGCGTTCATTACGTATACGTCGTGCAGTCCGCGCTGGCCGTTGCCCTAGACGAGGTCTTCGTCGCGCACGATGCCGGCACACAGTGCCAGGCTGACGAGTTCGGCCACCGAACCGGCTTGCATTTTCTGCATTACGCGCGCCCGATGTGCTTCCACGGTTCGCGGACTGAGGTCGAGGTCGCGCGCGATCAACTTGTTCGGCCGGCAGGCGACGATCTGCTTCAGCACCGCCAGTTCGTGCGCCGCGAATCTTGATGAATTCCATGATGCGCGCTGCGGTGTTGGAGGAACCGGAGAACATACCCCGCCGGGGAAGCGATAGCCACCACCTACCTTCTATTGGGCGGCCGTAGAAAGTCGGTGCTGGCACACGGTTATTCGAGGTGTCAAAAAAAGTAAATCACTCTGTTCCCGTGTCGCGCTTGATCAGATAGACTTAAAAGTTGCGTGCCAGTTTTTACGAGGTATTCGTTTGATCCAGGTCAGCTTTAGCTGCTGTCGATCCGCCATACTTTGCGCCGCGGTCAACCGATCTGAAGCGAGGCCATATCCTTATGACGCTGTTTAGCCGTTACGTTCTTATTGCCCTGTGTGCCGTGGCGGCATTTTCTGCCCGCGGCGCCGCGGGTGCTTCTCTGGCTGCGCCGGAAGCGGCCGGAATGCGGCATGTGGGCGAGAGTGTGTATGTCGACCCGGCCATGCCCGGCGACCAGGTGGAACAGGCGCGCAAGTTGCTGGAGAAAGCGCGGGGGCGGGTCGGAATCTTCTACGGCGAACTTCTCGCGCGGCCGAACGTTGTGTTTTGCTCAACGACCGACTGCTACCGAAAATTCGGTGCCGTCGGCCTGGGATTTTCCGACGGCAACAATCTGGTGATATCCCCGCAAGGCCAGCGGGTAGCAATCATCGCCCATGAGTTGGCACATGCCGAGTTCTGCGCCCGGATAGGCGGCTTTGCCAAGGTATTGGAACAAGTTCCACAGTGGTTCGACGAAGGGCAGGCGGTCATGGTCAGCATGGCCGCCGAGTTCTCCGAAGATGCCTGGATGGCCGCCACCGATGACGGCGCCCAAGCTCCGCATCTGAGCGCCCTGGTGGCGATGGACGACTGGATCCGCCTGACCGGTGCCAACGGGGAAAACATGCAACTCACCTATGGCACGGCAAAACAGGAAGTCAGTCGCTGGTTCAGCCGAACCGGTTACAGCGGTTTCGAGGCTCTACTGCAGGCATTGCGCAGTAACGAACCGTTTGCCGATGCCTATGCCCGCATCGAAGCGACCCAGGTCCGCATGGCAGTTGCCAGCAGCACCGAGCGCCAGCCGTTCGTCGCCGTGACCACCGAGCTTGAATCCCCCAAGCCGAGCTATTTCATGCACGCTGCCTGGTAAGACGTTTCCGCCCGCGACCCGACCTCAGGCTTATGGGAGCGGCCACTTTATTCCGGGAATGTCTGAGTCCGAGAAACCTGCCCGCCAGGAACCCTTCGTTATTCGTACCGAGGGAATCCTGGCGTATGAGGGAGGCCCCGCATAGGGACTTGGCGGACATTGCCGGTGCCATCAATCGCCGCGGAAGGCGCCCCGGTAGGCGGCATGGCCGTCGATAGTGGAACTGCCGGTACCGAAAGCTGCCTTGCCCATGGAGTCGGAATCCGGCTTGCTCGGGGCCTTGCCGAAGATGGCCCGGTTGTAGGCATCGTGGCCAGACCACGGCGAGCTGTCGGTCGGAGTGCCATAGGCGGCCTTGCCGGTCGAGTCCGTCTCCATCCGCAGGTTGGACAGTCCTCCCTCCCCAGGGAAAGCGCGATGGTAAGCGTCGTTGGCATCCGCGGCGAAGCTTGTTCCGCCAAGTGTTAGCAGGCCGGTAAAAGCGAGGGCAAGCGCGAGGATGGAAATGGATTTACGTGTGCTCATGATGATTCTCCTTGATGTAGTCAATTGGTTGCCAGTCGGCTGACTGGTTGTTCTTCGGGTAGAGCGCTTTGAAGCAACGCTTATCCGATGACTTCACTTTAGGCATTTGCGATCACGATGGATATTCGTACTGCTACTTGATTGGCATGCGTTCACTACGTATACGTCGCGCGATCCAGGCTAGGCGGAGTCCTCGTCCATCCCGATGCCGGCGCGCAGTGCCAGGCTGACGAGTTCGGCCACCGAACCGGCCTGCATTTTCTGCATGACCCTGGCCCGATGCGCCTCCACGGTGCGCGGACTGAGGTCGAGGTCGCGCGCGATCAGCTTGTTCGGCCGGCCGGCGACGATCAGCTTCAGCACGGCCAGTTCGCGTTGGGTGACCTGCCCTATGCGCGCCGCCATGTCGCCGCCGACCGCCTGTGTCCGGTCGCTGCCAGAGGGCAGCTTAAGCGCCGAATTCACCGCATCGAGCAGGTCCTGATCGTTGAACGGCTTCTCGACAAAGTCGCTGGCGCCCGCCTTCAATGCGCGCACCGCCAGCTTGACGTCACCGTGGCCGCTGATGACGATAATCGGCAGGCGGCAACCGCGTTCGCGCAGGGCCTTGATCAGATCGATGCCGCTCATCAAAGGCATGCGCAAGTCGGTGATCAGGCAGCCGCTTTCCAGTTCGCCGGCGGCGGCCAACGCCGCGCGCGCGTTGTCGAACTCGACCACCGTCATGTCGACCGATCGAAACAGGAGCCGCAGCGCGTCGCGCACGCTCGGCTCGTCATCGACGACGTAAATGGTCGGCATTTGGGTGGTTGTCTCAAGCATCGGGGTACTCCTTCAGGGTGAAGGTGAATGTCGCTCCATGGCCCGGTTCGGCGGCGCCATCCAGTTGGCCGTCGTGATCCTCGATGATCGATCGACACAGCGCCAGCCCGATGCCGACGCCGTCAATCTTGCTGGTATAGAACGGCTCGAATATCTTTTCCAGCTCGGCTGCGCCGAATCCCGGCCCCGAGTCGATGACCGAGAAGGCAACGCCATCGGGCGGGGTGGCGCGACTTTGCAAGGTAATGAGCCTTGTCTCCGACCCGGCCTCGTCGATGGCCTCGGCGGCGTTGCGCACAAGGTTCAGCAAAACCTGCTGGATCTGCACCGGGTCGACAAGAACCTTGCAGCCGCCGCCGCACAGGTCGGTACGCAACTCGACGCCGTGCTGACGAACCTCCGGGGCGGCGAGACGGGCGACTTCGTCGACAAGAAGATCCGCCACCTGCGGCACGCGCTCGGACTTCCTGTCCTGAACGAAGCCGCGAATCCGTCGCACGATTTCCGAGCCGCGACGCGCTTCGCGCTCGGTGCCGTCGATGGCCTCGCTGACGGAATCGATGGCGCCGAGGCCGGACGACAGAAAGCGCCTTGCCGCTTGCGCGTAGCTGGTGATCGCGGTCAGCGGCTGGGCTATCTCATGGGCGAACGCGATTGCCATTTCATCCATCGACTGCACGCGATTCGTGTGCGCGATTTGCTGCAGGCGCAAGCGGGAGAGTTCCGCGGCCCGGCGCGACTCGGTGATGTCGGCGACCACGGCCATGATTCTCCCTGGCTGTCCCGGGGAACCGGCCAGGCGGCGCGGCGCCAACGAAGCAAGCATGGTTCCTTCGCGAGCGCGCTCCAGCTCCAGCTCGACCTCGATCTGCACATCCCGACCGCCTTCGGTGTCGTCCAACGCCTTGTCAAGCCGCGGACGATCCGTGGCGGCTACCAACAGGGTGAAGGGTCGGCCGATCAGTTCCTGGCGTTGCCGGCCCGACAGGGCGCAAAAACGATCCGAAACAAAATCGAGGCGGCGCGAACCGTCGAGCGTGATGACCCCTTCCCGCATCTGCTCGATCAGCGTGCGGTGCGCATGCTCGCTTTCCTCGACGCGTTGCGTCGCGGCGGCGCGTTCGCCGGCGGCGGCGGCGAGCAACAATGCCGTCGCTGCAGCGACCAGCAGGAACAGGCCGAGCGAATACAGCGCCTCGGTTGGGTTGCTGATCAGAAACGGTCCGGCGCCCCGCCCCGCCGCCCATGTGGCGAAAATCGCCGTCAGCAGCATCACGGCGGATGTCTCGCGGGGGCCAAAGCGCAGTGCCGCCCAGAGGACGACGACGAAAACGGCATAAAGAAGCGCCGATGCCGGGCCGCTCGGCGTCGCCGTGAATGCGGCGGCGTTAAGCAGCACGGCCGCCAGCAGCAACAGCCAGAATTCGGCGGATGGCCGCGGCAGGGGTCTTTCGGTCGTCCATGAAAGGACGACCGGTGCCACCAGCAGCACGCCAAGGCCATGCCCCAGCAAGCCGACAACCACGGTTTGCGCATTCGGTGCCGGTATCGGCCCGGAGTCGCCGATGACCGCCAGCAGCAGCACCCGGAGCATCACGCAAAGCATGGCGGACGGCAGGACACCGGCGATGATGAAAGCAGTGACATCCTTGATGCGCCTCAGCCGCAGATCGATTCCGGTGACACGCGCGAGCAGGAACCAGGCGATCAGCGCTTCGCCGACGGCGCCGATGGCGAGCAGCAAGGCGTGGCCGACCGGCAGGCCGGTGTTCAGGCCGACCAGAAAATCGCCAAGAAAAATCGCCAGTGAAACCGATGGCCCAAGCAGCAACATAGCCGCCACCGAGATGCCGGCGGCTGGCCAGATGCCGGCGACTCCGTTGCCGATAGGAAAGACGGCAAAGGCCAGCATGCCGGCGCCGTAGTACGCGGCCGCCGTCAGAAGATGTGCAAGCAAACGGGCGGACGGCGCCAGCGAAGTGGATGAATCGAGGTACCCTGCTCCGGACTGAGCGGAACGCTTAGGCATCTTGGTGGATTCCATGGACTAAGCCCGCAATCGAATGCGCACACTTCGCGTAGCTTCCGGAAATCAAGCAGCGGGCCGCGCAATCACGGCAAAAGTGAACATGCGCGGCGCAACGGGGTGATCGGCAAACGATCGGAATCGGAACGCGCAGGTATGACATAGACCGCCTTTAAGCCACCGTGTGCGTTTTAGTCGCGAGTGGCATCAGTAAACTTACAGTCCGGGGTCACTACCGCACCGGGAACAAGATCAGCCTGTCCGCCATGTAAGTAATCGGGATCGTCTTCCGACCAAGGGCCAGACGTCAGATTACATCGGCTTTCGGCGCCGATACGGCAGAAGGGAAATCACCGTCGATCATGAAGAATCTGAAACGCTACGTGGGCAAGCTGGTGCGGCTTCATCCGGCGCGATTTCGCTCACTGCTGGCAAGCGTCAGGCGCCGGGGGCAGGCCCTTGATAACTGTTTTCTGATCGGAGCAGTGAGTGACACGGGGAGAAAGCTGATTTGCTACGGATTCAATCAGCGTCTCGAAGTCGCGCCAGACGACATCGTGTTGGTATAGATCGAGGTCGTCACCGTGCTTTTGCTCCCTTTACTGTCGCTTATCTTCGCCATGTTGATCGGCTTTGCCGCGCACCGGGCGAGCCTATGCACGGTTCGGGCCGTGGCAGAAATGATGAGTTCGGGAACGGCCTGGGTGTTGGCCAGCTTTCTCAAGGCGGCGGCGTGGGCCGCGGCGATTGCCGGCGCGCTGCTCCTGCTTTACCCCGCCGCGGCAGTACCCGCGCTGGAGCGGACCCCGCATGCCGTCGCCCTGGCCGGCGGTTTTGTGTTCGGCATCGGTGCGGCGGTGAATGGCGGCTGCTCGCTATCGACCCTGCAACGCCTCGCCGACGGCGATCTGAGCATGCTCGGAACCCTGGCGGCATTTGTGATCGGAGTCCTGGCGGCGAACGAGTTCGCCGCCTACCTCGGCAGCGGAGCCTTGAGGCAGACGACGTCGTTCTGGCTGAGCGGCCATGCACTGGTTCTGCCGCTGCTGCTCTTGCTGTGGCTGTGGGTGCTGGCGGAAACAATTCAACTGTGGCGCTCGTCCGTTGTCCTGGCTGGCTTCAGGGATCGCCTGTTCGCTCCCGCCTACCGCCTGTCGAGCGCCGCCGCGCTGCTGGGTATCGCCGCCGGGCTTCTGTACAGCCTGCAGGGCGCCTGGTCGTACACCAACTTCTTGCGGGCGGAAGCGGTGTCCTGGCAGGGTGCCGCCCCGGCACCTTCGGCCCTGCACGCGCTCCTGGTGATCGCCATGCTCGCCGGCATGCTGGCGTCCTCGCGGCAACGACGATCGTTCGCCTTGAGCAACCACTGGCATCACTGGCCGCGCCGCGTCGCGGGCGGGTTGTTGATGGGCATCGGCGGCGCGCTGGTTCCCGGCGGCAACGACACGCTTATCCTCGCGGCGGTGCCGACGGCCTCGGTGTGGTCGCTGGCAAGCTACTTCGCCCTGATCGCCGGGGTCGCGGCCACCTTGTTCGCCATGCGAGTCATTGCGGGAAATCTGCCGACCGTGGAATGCAGCAATGATCAATGTAGATGAATCAGGTTCCAGGAGAAATGCAGTGAGCAACTTCGATTTTGATTTTTTTGTCATCGGCGGCGGCTCGGGCGGGGTCCGCGCCGCTCGTGTCGCCGCCGGCTTGGGCGCGCGCGTGGCGATCGCGGAGAGCAGCCGCTATGGCGGCACCTGCGTGATTCGCGGCTGCGTGCCCAAGAAGCTGATGGTGCAGGCTTCGCACTATGCGGAAGACTTCGCCGATGCGGCCGGCTTTGGCTGGACATCGCCGCCTGCCTCGTTTTCGTGGCCGGCACTGGTGGCGGCGAAGGAAAAGGAGATCTCGCGCCTGAGCCAGATTTACCAGGATCTGCTCAATCGCTCCGGCGTGGCAGTTTTGCGGGGAAGGGCGCGTTTCATCGATCCGCACACGCTGGATATCGACGGCCGCGGATTTCGCGCTCGCCACATCCTGATCGCTACCGGCGGCAAACCCAATCGACCGGCCGTGCCGGGCATTGAACATGCGATCACCTCGGATGAAGCCTTTGATCTGCCGGTTTTTCCGCAACGCGTGCTGATTGTCGGCGGCGGTTATATCGCGGTCGAGTTTGCCGGCATTTTCAATGGCCTGGGCGCGGACGTCACGCTCTCCTATCGCGGCGAGCAGATCCTGCGCGGCTTCGATGACGACGTGCGTCGACATCTGCATGAAGAAATTGGCAAGAAAGGCATCGGCGTCATTCTCAAAAGCACGGTCACCCGAATCGACCGTCGGTCCGACGGTACGCTCGATGCATGCTTCACCGGACCAGGCGAAGGAGCGCCGCCCTTCGATGCCGTGATGTACGCCACCGGCCGGGCGCCCAATACGGACGGCCTCGATCCTGGCGCGGCAGGAGTGGAACTGGCGCCGGGCGGCGGCATCCGCGTCGATGTCTGGTCGCGCAGCAGCGCCGACCACATCTACGCGGTCGGCGATGTCACCAACGGCATCGCGTTGACGCCGGTCGCCATCCGCGAAGGCGCCGCCGTCGCCAACAGCCTGTTCGGCCCGGCGCCGGTTGCCGCCGATCTGGCGCTGGTGCCGTCGGCCGTCTTCAGCCAGCCGCCGATCGGCACCGTGGGCCTCACCGAAGCCGCCGCGCTGGAAAAGTTCGATGCAGTCGATATCTACCGATCCAGCTTCAAGCCGCTACGCCACGCCTTGAGCGGGCGCGACGAGCGAACCCTGATGAAGCTGGTGGTCGACGCGGCCAGCCAGCGCATCCTCGGCGCCCACATGGTCGGGCCGGATGCGCCGGAAATCATCCAGGGCCTGGCGGTGGCACTGCGCATGGGGGCGACCACGGCGGATTTCGATGCGACGCTGGGCATCCATCCGACATCGGCCGAAGAGTTCATGACCCTGCGCGAGAAGCAGACGCGTGGGCGGCATGCCTGAAATCATGCGCAACCTCGTCTTCCGCCCAGGTTCCATCGGCGCGCGGCTTGTCCTCGGCTTTGCGGTCCTGCTCGGACTGCTGTTCGTGGTTGCCGCCCTGCCGCTGCAGCGACTGGAGGACTTGACCGCCAGAACCAAGGAGATCGTCGACCGCCAGGCGCAACTCGTGATCCATTCGCAGCGAGCCAACCAGCATGCCCAGGCCGCCGCCATCGATCTGCTCAATCTGATGCAGACGACCGAGCGCGAACTGCGCGTTCCGCTCTATGTCGCGATGGACGCGGAAACCGCGGCGGGTGACGCCGCCGTCGCGGATATGCAAAAGGCATCGCTGGTCCCCGCGCTGCGCGCCGACATCGAGCGCATCGTCGACCTGCGCAAGCGCTACGCCGATCTGCTTCAGACCACCGTGGAGACGATCGAAATCGAAGGCGGCCTCGCGGCACGGCGGCATTTCGAAGACCGAACGCAGAAAGTACTGAACACGCTCTTGTACGAGAGCCAGGCAATGGAAGCAAACCTGCACCAAACAACGCAGATCGAACTTGAGCAGCTCAGGGTCGCGGCCTGGGACGCGCGGCGAATGGTGATCGTGCTTGCGATCGGCGCTCTCCTGGCCGGCATCGTCATGGCTTGGGCGATCGCGCGCAGCATCGTGGTACCGGTGCGCAAGGCTGTCGCTGTCGCCGAGCGCATTGCCGGTGGCGATTACAAGGCAACGGTGCCGGCCGGCAGGCGAGATGAAATTGGCGCCTTGCTGGGTTCGCTCGCCACCATGCGCGACAGCATTGCCAGCCGCGAGGAAAGAATCTCGCGCCTGGCCTATGTCGATCTGCTCACCGGCCTGCCCAATCGCACGCGCTTTCTGGAAATACTCGGCGCGCTGCCGGCGGGCGGCAACGGCGCTTTGATGGTACTGGACATCAACCGCTTCGCACCCATCAACGATGCGCTGGGCCACGCGGTCGGTGACCGCCTGCTGTGCGAGATTGCCGCGCGGCTTTGTCAAGTTCAGGGCAAGGGCTGCACGCTCGCTCGCCTCTGGGGTGACCAGTTTGCCCTGCTGCTGGAGAATGCCGACCAGGCTGCTGCGGCGCGCCATGCCGGACAGATACTTGCGGCGCTGCGCGCACCGATGCTGGTCGATGGCCAGCGTCTCGATATCGATGCCAGCCTCGGCATCGTCATGTATCCGCGCGATGGCGATAGCTTTACCGCGCTGATGCGGCGAGCGGATCGGGCGATGGCCCTGGCCAAACGAAGGCACGAGGCTTATGTCTTCAGCGACGGAGACGAGGCGGAACCTGCCCACGAGGAGCTGTCGCTGATCGGCGAGATGCGCGAAGCACTGGAACGCGGTGAATTCCTGATCCATTACCAGCCCAAGCTGCATTTGGCCGGGCAGCGCATCGACGCCGCCGAAGCCCTGGTTCGCTGGTGGCATCCGGAGAAGGGAATGATTGCGCCGGGAAGCTTCATCCCCTTTGCCGAGCAGACCGGCTTCATCCGCGAGATCACGCCCTGGGTACTGGGGCGTGTGATAGGCGACGCCGCGATGTGGCGGCAAGACGGCATCGAAGTGATTGCCTCGGCCAATCTCTCCGCGCTCGACTTGCTGAATCGCGATCTCGTCGGCATGGTGCGACGCCTGCTCGACGAATCCTCGTTGCCGGCAGATCGGCTTTGCCTGGAAATCACCGAGAGCGCGCTGATGAACGAACCGGAACTGGCCCTGCAACACCTGAACGAGCTGGCCGCGCTCGGCGTCAAGCTGTCGATCGACGATTACGGATCGGGCCAGGCATCGCTGGCCTATGTCAAGACCCTGCCGGTGCATGAACTGAAAATTGATCGCGCCTTCGTCGATGGCGTGGATACCGATACGAAGAACGCCGCCATCGTGCGCTCGACCATTTTGCTGTGCCGCGAGCTTGGCCTGTCGGTCGTCGCCGAGGGCGCGGAAATGGCGACGGAACTGGCCTGGCTGGAGAGCAACGGTTGCGACCTGGTGCAGGGTTATGTGGTGGCGCGGCCGATGCCGCTGGATGATTTCCTGGCTTGGGTACGCGACTACAAACCTGCCTGATTACAGGCTGAAACTACCGCGCCAGACGCCGCCGACGTGGTCGAGGCTGACGCGCTTGGGCGCGATTCGTCGCGTTGCCGGGGTGTCGATGTCCATCTCCGGCTGGCGTCCGAGGCGTTCGGCCACCTCGAACGTGCAGGCCGTCGACGTCACTGGCCGAAAATACAAGCGAATCTTCTCGCCCGCGGATACGGTTTCGCGTCCGCGTGAATCTTCGCGAAAACGAAGTTTCAGTGCAGGCTAACGCCGGTTTTATCGGCGTTAAGCGTAGCGGCCGTAACTAAAATGCACGAACTTCTTTACCAGGCAGGAAAAGTAAAGTTCCAACTCCACGATCAAAGGCGTGGAACGGCGTGCCAACTCGCGTCCGGCGGCCGGCGTCCATTCAACCAGGACCTCATGATTGTTGATGCTTACGGTAGCGCGTTCCATCCCTGCGTCCTCCTCGATAAAAGCGTTCCCGATTGGTCGGTCATGCCAATGTGTTTCTTACATTCACGCGCGGGCCGTCCATTCGACCTGTAAGTTTTTCTGGCAATCACCGACCAAGTTACAAAACCGAAAAATCCTTCTTTAAGTTCCTGCCGCTGCGCTTAACGCCGATAGAGCCGGCGTTGGCCTTCACTGAAACTTCGTTTTCGGCAGCATTGTTCAGGGAGACTATTTTGTCATTGCGCAAAGTGCTTGTCGTTGTTGTCGTTGTCGCTATCGCTGTATTGTATTTTGCGCTGGATCTGGGGCGGTATTTCAGTCTCGATGCGCTGAAGGCGCAGCAGGCTGCAATCGAAAATTATCGTTTGGCCAATCCCTGGCTGGCCGCCGGAATATTTTTCGTCGTGTATATCGCCGTGACCGCGCTATCGCTGCCCGGTGCGGCAGTGATGACACTGGCCGGCGGCGCGGTGTTTGGTTTGCTATGGGGCACGGTGTTGGTCTCATTCGCCTCGTCGCTCGGCGCCACTTTGGCCTTTCTCGCCTCGCGCTTTCTGTTACGCGACTGGGTCACCGCACGCTTCGGCCAGCGCCTGCAGGCCATCGATGATGGCATCCGGCGCGAAGGAGGTTTCTACCTGTTCACCTTGCGCCTGGTGCCGGTGTTCCCCTTCTTCATGATCAACCTGCTGATGGGTTTGACGCCGATGCGTACCACGGCCTTCTACTGGGTCAGTCAGATCGGCATGCTGGCCGGCACCCTGGTGTATGTGAATGCCGGCACACAACTGGCGGGAATATCCAGCTTGTCGGGCATCCTCTCACCGGGCCTGATAGCGTCATTCGCGCTGCTCGGCATCTTTCCCTTGATCGCGAAAAAGATCGTAGACGGCATCAAGGCACGCAAGATATATGCACGCTGGATCCGGCCGGCGAAGTTTGATCGCAACATCATCGTCATTGGCGGCGGCAGCGCCGGGCTGGTCACGGCCTACATCGCCGCCGCCGTGAAAGCCAAGGTCACCCTGATTGAAAAGCACAAGCTCGGCGGCGACTGCCTCAACACTGGCTGTGTGCCGTCGAAGGCGCTGATCCGAACGGCGAAGTTCCTGTCGCACGTTGCCCGGGCAAAGGAGTTCGGTTGCCGTGGCGCCAGCGCCGACTTTTCATTTGGCGAGATCATGGAGCGGGTACAGCACGTCATCCGCCAGGTCGAGCCGCACGATTCAGTCGAACGCTACACCGGGCTCGGCGTCGACGTGATCGAGGGCAGCGCGAGAATCGCCTCGCCCTGGGAAGTCGAGCTCACGCGCCACAACGGTGCCACGGAGCGTATGAGCACGCGCAGCATCGTCATCGCCGCCGGCGCCCGGCCCTTCGTGCCGCCGATTCCCGGCATCGAGGAAGTCGGCTACCTGACATCGGACAACGTCTGGAACTTGCGCGAACTCCCCAAGCGGCTGGTAGTGCTAGGCGGCGGACCGATTGGCTGCGAACTGACGCAATCCTTCGCCCGCTTCGGCGCCAAGGTCAGCCAGGTCGAAATGCTGCCGCGCCTGATGATCCGCGAAGATCCGGAAGTCTCCGAACTGGTCGCCGCGCGCTTTCGCCAGGAAGACATCGATGTCCTGCTGAACCACAAGGCGAAGGCATTCGTCGTGGAGGGGGGCGAGAAGATCCTGATCGCCGAGCATGAGGGACGTGATGTACGCATTCCGTTTGATGCCGTGCTCGTGGCCGTGGGTCGCGTCGCCAACCTGACGGGCTATGGGCTGGAGGAAATCGGCGTCAGCGCGACTCGCACGGTGGACACCAATGACTTCCTGCAGACCAATTATCCCAACATCTATGCCGCGGGCGATGTCGCCGGTCCCTACCAGTTCACCCATACCGCGGCGCACCAGGCGTGGTATGCAGCGGTCAATGCCCTGTTCGATCCCTTCAAGAAATTCAAGGCCGACTATTCGGTGATTCCCTGGGCGACCTTCGTCGAACCGGAGGTGGCGCGCGTCGGCCTCAACGAAACCGAGGCCAGGGAAAAGGGCATCCCGTTCGAAGTGGCACGCTACGACATCGACGACCTCGACCGCGCCATCGCCGACAGCGAAGCGCACGGCTTCGTCAAGGTGCTGACTGTGCCGGGCAAGGATCGGATACTGGGCGTGACCATCGTCGGCGAGCATGCCGGCGACCTGATCGCCGAGTACGTGCTGGCCATGAAGCATGGCATCGGCCTCAACAAGATCCTCGGCACCATCCATATCTACCCGACCCTGGCCGAAGCCAACAAGTACGTCGCCGGAGTGTGGAAAAAAGCCCATGCGCCGCAGCAGCTGCTGGCCTGGGTGCAGCGCTTCCACGCCTGGCGCAGGGGAACGTGATCATGACGCTGCGCCGCATCCTCTTCGCCATGACCGTGCTGCTGTTCGCCGGCATGGCGCACTCCTTCGATCATTCTCACGCTGGCTGGCAAATCTTGCTGGCGAAGCACGTCAAACCGCTTAGCGGCGGCAATGCCAGCTCGGTCGACTACGCGGCGCTGAAAGCCGAACGGGCGACGCTGATAGCCTACCTCGCCAGCCTCTCGGCAGTCAGCGAATCCGAGTATGGCAAATGGACCAAGCCGCAGCGCCTGGCCTTCCTGATCAACGCCTACAACGCCTTCACGGTCGAACTGATCCTGACGAAATATCCCGATCTGGAATCCGTCAAGGATCTTGGCTCGGTGTTCCAGTCGCCGTGGAAAAAGAAGTTCTTCATGCTGCTCGGCCAGGAGCGCAGCCTCGACGACATCGAGCACGGCCTGATCCGCGCTCCTGGCGCCTTTGACGACCCGCGCATCCACGCCGGCGTGGTCTGCGCCTCGATCGGCTGCCCGATGCTGCGCGCCGAAGCCTTCATTGCCGAGAAAGTCGATGCCCAGCTCGACGACGGCCTGCGGCGCTTCCTGGGAGACAGTACGCGCAACCGCTTCGACGTCGCTTCGGGCCAGCTGCTGGTGTCGAAGATCTTCGACTGGTACGGCAAGGACTTCGCAAATGGGCACAAGGGCTATGACTCGCTGAAAACTACCTTCGCGCGACATGCGGCCCAACTGGCAGCCAGTCCCGAGGGTCAGGCGCGCGTACGCAACGCCGACTACAAACTGGACTTCCTCGACTACGACTGGCGGCTCAACGACCTGAAGCGGGCCTCACGCTGAGATCATGGACGACGCACCGAGCGCGATGACACGGAAAGGAGGCGGCCGGTGAACCGGGCATCGGCCTGGCTCGGCAGTTGGCTGGCGCGCTGGTTGAGCGGGCAAAGGCACGTCTGCAGTTCTTCGCCGGCAACCGACATGGATCTCCTCGCCAGGGCCCTGCAGCCGGGCGATGTCCTGCTGGTCGAGGGCAGCAGCCGCATCAGCACGGCGATCAAGTACCTGACCCAGTCCACCTGGTCGCATAGCGCGCTGTATGTCGGCGACGTCCTGGGGCGACGCGATGCGAACGGTGCGGCGCTGTGTTTCGTCGAGGCCGATATCGTCGAAGGTGTGCGGGCCGTCGGCTTCTCGACCTTCGCCGGCGCGCATTGCCGCATCTGCCGCCCGGTCGGGCTGACGCAGCAGGATCGGCAACGGCTCATCGAAAATGCCTGCGCCCGCATTGGCTACCGATACGACTTGAAGAACGTCATCGACCTCGCCCGCTATCTGATTCCGACGCCACCGGTGCCGCTGCGCTGGCGGCGCAGCCTGCTTGCCCTGGGCAGCGGCGATCCGACCCGGGCGATTTGCTCCACCTTGATCGCACAGTGTTTCCAGGCCGTGCGCTATCCGGTCCTGCCGCGCGTTTCCAGCCGTGATGCCGACCGCCCGGATTGCCCCGGCTGCCGTGCCGAAGTGCTCAATATCCGCCACCACAGCCTTTTCGTGCCCCGGGATTTCGACGTATCTCCCTACTTCGAGGTGATCAAACCCACGCTGGTGGCGGGCTTCGACTATCGACGTGCCGAATGGGCCGAAGCCGAAGGATCGGCAGTGGAAGATCGGGCATGAAACGCGCGATCCATGCCTGCCTCGCGCTGCTGCCGCTATCGGCACTTTCCGCGCCGGTCTGGGTCGGCGACTTCACCTCGCCCGATGCCGCGATCCCTGCGCCGTGGCGCATCGAGAGACCAAACCCGCAGCTTCCGCCGACAAGCTATCGCACCCGACTGTGGGACGGTGTGCATGCTGTGGAGGCCCATGCGGTGAAGAGCATGGCATTGCTGGTGCGGCCGGTGACGATCGACTTGGCCCGCACCCCGATACTTTGCTGGCGCTGGCGCATCGATGCGCCGCTGAAGCGCGCAGATATGACGCATAAGTCCGGAGACGACTACGCCGCACGGGTCTATCTGAGCTTCGTCGTGGCGCCCGACCTGCTTGGCCTTGGCACACGGATGGGCCTTGGCCTGGCGCGCAGCATCCATGGCGACCAGGTGCCCGATGCCGCGATCAACTACATCTGGGACAACCGCCATGCCGTCGGTACCTGGCAGCCAAATGCCTATACCGAGCGCGCCCGGATGTTGGTACTGCGTTCCGGTGCAAGCGAGGCCGGACGCTGGGTCGAGGAACGCCGTGACGTCAGCGCCGACTTTCAAGCGGCCTTTGGCCATGCCCCGCTGAAATTGTCCGGGCTTGCCATCGCCACGGATACCGACAACACCGGCGAGGACGCACGCGCCGGCTTCGCTGATTTTCGATTCGCCGCCAGCGCAAGCGATTGTCCGCCACTGTAAGCCTCGAAGGCTATCCACAACGGCCATGCATCATCCATCGGATAACGGATCGTCGATGAACATCAAGCGTGATCAGTCCATGCATTCGCGCGTCGGAGTGGCCATCCTGGCCCGGGCGCCGATTCCCGGCCAGGCCAAGACTCGGCTGATTCCCGCGCTTGGCGCGGCGGGTGCGGCGGATCTGCAGCGCTGGCTGCTGCAGCGTAGCGTGGCGATGGCGCTGATCGCCGACGTCGGCCCGGTAAGCCTGTGGTGCGCCGGCGATCCCAGCCATCGGGACTTTGCGGTTTGCCGCGCCTTTGGATCGGTGACGCTGCGCCAGCAGCCCGAGGGTGATCTCGGCCAGCGCATGCTCGCGGCGGTCGCGGCATCCGCCACGCCAGCGGGAACCCTGGTGATCGGCACCGACTGTCCGGCGCTGGGCGCCACGCATCTGCGCCAGGCGGCGCGGGCCTTGAGCGACAACGATGCCGTGGCGATTCCGGCCGAAGACGGCGGCTATGTCCTGATCGGCATGAAAAAACCGGCGCCGGAACTGTTTGCGGGGATCGACTGGGGCAGCGACCAGGTCATGCTGCAGACCCGACAGCGCCTGGCGACGCTGGGGTGGAAATGGACCGAGCCTGACCTTCTATGGGACGTCGATCTGCCACGGGATCTCGAACGACTCTACGCGCGCTTCCCCGAGGCCCGCTCTATCCAAAGCACCGCCAATGCGGTGTATTGAAGTGGCATGGCTACCTTGTCGCGATGGCCCCTGCACTCGATTCGTCCGGGGAAGTATGATCGGTCGCAGGTCGTCCCGAAGTCACGCACTGAAACAACGGCCGAAATTCTTCCCGAATCGCGTGGTACGGTGCATGGAGCGGACTTCAAGGGGCAGCTTGTGATTAACGGCTCTGACCAACTCAAGCACGACGAAACCGAGCTGCTGGACTTGCGCCACGATATGTTGCGTTTTGCCCGTCTCCAGCTGCGGGACGAACATTTGGCGGAAGATGTCGTGCAGGATGCCCTGATGGGCGCCTTGGCGGGACAAGGGAAATTCGCGGGACGCTCTGCCCTCAAAACCTGGGTTTTCGGGATCCTTCGCAACAAGATCGTCGATGCGATTCGCGTCCGCAGCCGATCGATCAATGTCAGCGCGCTGACTGAAGAAGTGGCCGGTCTCGACGAAGCATTTGACGACCTGTTCAAGCCCAATGCTCATTGGCGCCCCGAAGCAAGACCACGCGATTGGGGCGACCCAGAGGCCGCCATGCATCAGGATCAGTTCTGGGCCGTCTTCGACGCCTGCCTGAATCACCTGCCGCCGAATACCGCGCGCGTTTTCATGATGCGCGAGTTCCTGGAATTCGATACCGATGAGGTATGCGCCGAGCTGCGCATCAGCGTCAGCAATTGTCACGTCATTTTGCACAGGGCCAGAAACGGACTTCGCCGCTGCCTGGAGCAATCATGGTTCGCGGAAAAAGGATCATCATCATGCTGAGTTGCAAGAAAACCACCCAACGACTGTCCGAGGCCCAGGACCGGGGTATGAGCATGGCGGAGAAACTGCAGTTGAAAATGCATCTCGCCATGTGCAGCGGCTGCAGCAACTTCAGCAAGCAGCTGGATTTTCTGCGTGTCGCGTGCAAACGTTACATCCACAAGGCGGGGCAAAATGACGACCGTCATGATTAAGGAAACGGATCGCGGCCTTTCGGAACGAAGCGATGCGGTCGGCGCCACGTGGCCACACAAGCTTGTCGTCGCCAATCTTCTGATTGCATTGGGCCTGCTGGCAGGTCCGGTACGAGCCGCAGACGTCTCATCGCAAAAGTACCCCGATGTGATTTCCGCAAAGGTTCAGGCGCGGGATGCCGATACGTTTGACTTCGATGTCACGGTATCGTCGCCCTACGACACGCCGCAACGCTATGCGGACGCCTTTCGGATAACCGGCATGGAGGGGATTGTTTATGGCGAGCGCCGGCTGCTTCATGATCACGCCACCGAACAGCCCTTCACACGCGATCTTTATGGGGTCAATATTCCACGCGACGTGCGCAAGGTCGTGGTCCAGGCGCGCGACCAGGAATTCGGCTACGGCGGCAAGACAGTCGAGATGATGCTGCCCGGGCGGTAAGCCGATTTGCTAGGGCAGCCAGAGTCGGCGCGGAGTGATCCATCGACTCCTGTTGTCTGCCCTATGCCGATGCAGCGATGCATCCAGACGCTGGAGCGCCACGCCGTCCCGCCAGCACCGACTTTTGCACGAGGCGCCCGGCCGCTGTGATCGCCGAATCGATGCAGGCAGCCGTGGAGACGCCGGCGACATAGTTGCCGGTGACGACCAGGCCGGGATATTCGTCTTCGAGCGTCCGCAGCGCGGCAATCCGACGTGCATGGCCGAGATCGGGTTGCGGCAGGCTCTGGCGCCAGTGGCGCACACTGTCGAATACCGGGTCGCCGCGAGCGCCGAGCAGGTCGGCGGCTTCCGTCCTGACCATGGCGACCAGCTCGTCGCGCGGCTGTTGCGCCAGTTCGGGCTGGCGCGCACCGCCGACATAGGCCGTCAGCAGCGCGTGATCGTCGGGAGCGCGCTGCGCGAACAGCGTCGAGGAAAACAGGAAGCCGAGGGCCGTTCTGCGCTCGACGGTCGGCGTCAGTACGCCGAGGCCGTCGAGCGGATGGGCAATCTGCGCACGGCGATAGCCGAGCGCCACCACGGCCAGCGGTGGATGCTCGATGGCGGCGAGACCGTCGGCGACCAACGGCGCCAGCGGCGCCAGCACCCTGGCGGCGGCATAGGCGGGGAGTGCGACGACGACACCATCGACACGCAGGGACGCATCGCTGTCGCCGTCACGAAGGAAAAGCTGGAAGCCGCCACCGGCCAAGGCATGCAGGCCCTCGACACGGACTCCGCACCAGAGGCGCGGCCCGAGCGCGTTGGCCAGGCGTCGCGGCAGGCTCGCCATGCCCTGGCGAAATGAAAACAGGTTGCGGCGGCGCGGATCGAAGCGCGGATCCATGCCGGCCAGCGCCTTTGCCGCCACACCGACCACTACCGAACCGTAACGCTGCTCCAGTTGCTTGAGGCGCGGCAGCAGTGCCGTCATGCTGAGATTCTCGGGATTGCCGGCGTAGATGCCGCCGACCAGCGGATCGAAGACATAGTCGAGCAGCTCCCGGCCGAAGCGTCGGCGGACGAAGTCGGCAACGGCTTCGTCCTGCGGGCCGCGTCTTACGAAGGGTTCGGCCAGCATGCGCAGGCGTCCGCGCAGGCTGAAGAATCCGGACGAGAAAAAGCCCAGTGGATCGAGCGCCAGCGCATGGGCGCGGCCATCGCGCACCAGGTAGCGGTGGCGCACGCCGCTGCCCTTGTCGATACGCTCGCCGGCGAGGCCCAGTGACGCAATCAGGTCTTCCGCGCCGGGCGCCGGCGAGATCATGCTGTTGGGGCCGTGTTCGACCAGGAAGCCGCCGCGCTGTTCCGTGCGGATGCGTCCGCCGGGCATCGCGCCGCGATCGAGGACTACGACTTCTTGGCCCTGGCGCATCAGCGCATGGGCGGCAGTCAGGCCGGAAATGCCCCCGCCGAGAACGGCTATCAAAGAATTCGATGAATGGTGTCGCGCCCGCATGGGACTCCTGAGGCAAGAGCCGTGCCTTCGGGCGAGATGGTGTATTCGCCCGCATCGCGGCTACCTGCGTCGGAATCGGCTGGTCGCTTTCTGTTCACGCTGGCAGAAAACTGACCGCGCACCAACGTCAGCGCGTCCGAGCAGTGGCGCGAAGTCCCTGTAGCGACGAGGGAAATATTCGTGGCACGGCTGTTGCGTTAGGCACTGCAGCCATTTGCTCTGTCCCCGGAATTTTCAAGGAGAAACACAATGAAAAGAGTCTTGACCGGTTGCGCTATTGCCGTCGGCGCGATGTTCGTCACAAATGCCATGGCCTACGAGGCCAGCGCGGTTTCCGGCGGCGGCAAGGTTACCGGCAAGGTCGCCTTCAAGGGCGCGCCGGTCGCGAAGAAGCTGCCCATCACCAAGGACAATACCGTCTGCGGTACGGGCGAGCGCGAGATCGTCGAAGTCAATGCCAAGGGCGGCAGCCTGGCCGGCGCCGTGGTGTACGTGGCGAAGATCGACAAGGGCAAGGAGTGGGGCAGCCTCGACAAGGTCGTGCTGGACCAGAAGGGCTGCCGCTTCGCCCCCGACACCCTGGTGGTGAAAAAGGATGCCGACCTGACCGTGCGCAACTCCGACCCGGTGCTGCACAACATCCATACCTACGAAATCATCGGCGCCGTGCGCCGCACCATGTTCAACGTCGGCCAGCCGGACAAGGGCGACCTCAAGCAGCCGATCAAGGTGCGTCGCGCCAATGCCATCAAGGTCGAGTGCGACGCGCACGACTTCATGCACGCCTGGGCCTTCGCCGCCGACAACCCCTATGCCGTTTCGACCAAGGAGGATGGCACCTTCATCCTCGACAACCTGCCCGCCGGCGAGTACGAAATCAAGGCCTGGCATCCGGTGCTGGGCGAAAAGAGCGCCAAGGTGACGGTCTCCGCCGGCGGCTCGGCCAATGCGGCATTCGAATTCACGAAGTAATCACCAGGGAGGAATTCCATGAAACCTCGCAAGCTTTCACGACTTGTCGGCGCGTTGGCCGCAGCGGGTCTGGCCACGGGCGCGGTACTGGCCCAGGCGCCCGACCTGCAGCCGCTGCCCGATCCGAAGTTCAACCAGACCATGGCCGACATGGGCAAATACCTGTTTTTCGATGTGCGTCTGTCGGGCGACGCGGCGATCTCCTGCGCCACCTGTCATGACCCGAAGAAGGGCTGGACCGATGGCCAGCCACTGGGCAAGGGCTACCCCGCCTCGGAAAACTTCCGCAACACGCCGACCATCCTCAATGCCACCTTCAAGCAGCGTTTCCACTGGGACGGCCGCCTCGACGGCTCGGATGCAGGCACCCTGGTGCGCGACCAGATCACCGAGGCGGTGTTCATGAATACCGACGGTCGCCTGCTGCAGGAGCGCCTGAAGCAGGTGCCCGAATACAACGAGATGTGGAAGAAATTCCGCAAGGACGACATCAACGGCATGCGTGTCTTCAATGTCGTCGGCGAGTTCATCAAGAGCGTCGTGTCGAAGAACGTGCCCTTCGACAAATTCAAGAAGGGCGACGAATCCGCGCTCTCCGCCGAGCAGAAGGACGGCTATGCGCTGTTCAAGGGCAAGGCCGGCTGCGTGGCATGCCACAACGGTCCGGTGGGTTCCGACGGCAAGTTGCACAACACCGGCGTGGCCGAGAATCCCGGCGTCCAGGCCGATCCGCTGCGCGCCATCACCATGCTGCGCCACTACTCGACCAACGGCATGCCGAATTACATGAATGCGCGCACCGACGTCGGCTCCTTTGCGATCACCAAGGACAAACGCGACATCGGCAAGTTCAACACGCCCTCGCTGCGCGATCTCAAGTACACGGCGCCCTACATGCACAACGGCACGCTCGCCACGCTCGACCAGGTCGTAGATTTCTATGACCGCGGCGGCGGCGCCGGTTCGGAGCTGAAGCCGCTGAATCTTGCTGCGGCCGAGAAGAAGGCGCTGGTGGCCTTTCTCGAAAGCCTGTCGGGAGATCCCGTGATCGTCGAACCGCCCAAGATGCCGGCCTACAAGGTCTGGGCCTTTGGCAAGAACTAAGGGGACATGCGATGAAACTCAAACCTGTTGTTGCCGCCCTCGTTGCCATCGGCGCGATCGGCTCCATGACGCTGGCGGACGCCGCCGGCACCTTCCCGCCGCTGGGCCCGCTGCCGCCGCCGCCGATTCCCGCCGACAATCCGATGACGCCGGCGAAGATCGAACTCGGCAAGATGCTGTTCTGGGACAGCCGCCTGGGCGGCGACGCGTCCTCGCCCTGCGTGGTCTGCCATGAGCCTTCCAAGGGCTGGGGCGACGCCGGCGAAATCTCGCGCGGCTATCCCGGCACCCAGCACTGGCGCAATTCGCAGACGGTGCTCAACTCGGCCTATTACAACAAGCTGTTCTGGGAAGGCAACGTCACCAGCCTGGAGGCCCAAGCACCGGCCGCCGCCGAAGGCAACGTCGCCGGCAACGGCGACCGCTCGCTGATGGAAATGCGCCTGCGCTTCATTCCCGAATACGTGGCGCGCTTCAAGAAGGTCTTCGGTTCCGAGTGGCCGCGCATGACGCAGGCCTACAACGCGATCGCCGCCTTCGAGCGCACGCTCGTCTCCGATGCCAAACAGGTGCCTTTCGACCGCTTCATGGCCGGCGACAAGAAGGCGCTGTCCGAAAGCGCCCAACGCGGCATGGCCGTCTATCACGGCAAGGGCGGTTGCATCCAGTGCCACAACGGGCCGCTCGCCTCGGACCAGAAATTTTATGCCCTCGGCCTCGCGGAAAACGAGGTGTTCAAGACCGAGCCGCTGTACCAGATCACCCATCGCTGGGAGCACTACCAGAAGGGCATTTCGGAAAAAGGCTATCGCGGCGCCGACCTGGACCATGGCTACTACTACGTGACCAAGAATCCCAAGGACATCGGCAAGTTCAGGACGCCTTCGCTGCGCGAACTCAAATACACGGCGCCCTTCATGCACAACGGCGTTTTCTACACCCTGGATGAAGTGGTGGAGTTCTACAACAAGGGGGGCGGCACGACCGGACCGAACAAGAGTCCGCTGATCAAGCCGCTGGGACTCTCCGACCAGGAGAAGAAGGACCTGGTGGCCTTTCTCGAAGCGCTGTCGATGGACAAGCCGCTGCTGATGGACCCGCCCAAGCTGCCGCCCTACCAGGCGATGACGGCTGCCAAGAAATAGGAGACCATGATGACAACGCACAACATACAGATTCAGGATGCCGGTCACGAGCATGACGACGGCGCGCGCGCCTGCATGAGTCGCCGCCAGTTCCTGCTCGCCGGTGGCGCCGTGGTGACGCTGGCCGCGCTTCCGGGCGGCATGGCCTTCGCCGCCCAGGCCCTGAAGGCCGATTATCCCAAGGTCAAGATCGGCAAGCTTTCCGCGCTGAAGGAAGGCGTGCCGCTGAACTTCGCCTATCCCTACAAGGACGTGCGCAACATCCTGGTCAAGCTGGGTCAGCCTGCCGGCGCCGGCGTCGGCAAGGACGCCGACGTGGTCGCCTTCAACCAGCAATGCACCCACATGGGTGGTCCGCTCGACGGCACTTACAAGGCGCAGCACCAGGTGCTCGGGCCCTGCCCGCTGCACCTCACCACCTTCGACCTGACCCGCCACGGCATGGTGGTTTCCGGCCATGGCACCGAGAGCCTGCCGCAAATCGTGCTGGAAACCCAGGGCGACGACATCTATGCCGTCGGCGTGCTGGGGCTGATCTGGGGCTACTCGGCCAACGTCACCGGCGGCCGCCGCGCATAAGGAGAACACCATGAGTGAAAAAGACAAATCCAGTGCCTTCGGCGTCTTCGCCAAGGACCACGTGCCGCTGCCACCCAAGGACGCGGAAGTATTGACCACGGCCTGCGACTACTGCACCGTCGCCTGCGGCTACAAGGTCTACCGCTGGCCGGTGGGCAAGGAAGGCGGCGCACAGGCCGGGCAGAATGCCCTCAAGGTCGCCTTCCCCAACCAGATGCTGAACAGCGCCTCCTGGGTCAGCCCCTCGCAGCACAACATCGTGCGCCACAAGGGCAAGCCGCACCATGTCGTCGTGATACCGGACAAGGACGCCAAGGTGGTCAACGTCGGCGGCAACCATTCCATCCGCGGCGGCACCCTGGCGCAAAAGTGCTACAACCCGGAGAACCGCACCTCGGAGCGCCTGCTCTACCCGATGATCCGGGTGCGCGGCACGCTGATGCCGGTCTCGTGGGATCTGGCCACCGAGGTGATGGCCGACATCTCCAAGTACATCATCGCCAAGTACGGCGAGCATGCTTGGGCGATGAAGATGTACTCCTACCAGTACTTCGAGAACACCTACGCCATCACCAAGCTGGGCATGACCTCGATCGGCACGCCCTCCATCGCGCCCCACGACAAATGCTCCAACACCAACGACGCGACCGGCCTCGACGACGTCGGCATCGACTCCTTCGCCGCCAGCTACCAGGACTGGGCGGATGCCGAAGTGGCCTTCCTCTCCGGCGTCGATCCCTATGAAACCAAGACCACGCTGTTCACCTCCTGGATGATGCCGGGCGACAAGAAGTTCATTTTCGTCACCCCGCACAAGACCATGGGCCCGGCCTGGGCCGAGAAGGAAGGGCGCGGCATCTGGCTGGGCATCATCCCCGGCACCGATACCGTGCTGCACATGGCGCTGGCGCGCATCGTCATCGAGAACAACTGGCAGGACCAGGAATTCATCGACAAGTGGATCGCCAACTCCTGGGAAGTGGATTCCGGCTACGGCCGCGGCACGCGCAACACCGGCTGGCAGTGGCGCACCACCTGGGGCACCTGGCAAAGCGACTGGGAGGACTACAAGAAATTCATCCTGTCGCAGGAGGAATCCAAGCTCGACGTGGCGGCCAAGCTCACCGGCCTCAAGGCCGAGGACATCAGGAAGGCCGCGGAGTGGATCGCCAAACCCGTGAACGGCAAGCGGCCGAAGACCTCCTTCATGCTGGAGAAGGGCAACTACTGGTCCAACAACTACATGAACACCACCTCGCTGGCCAGCCTCGGCCTGATCTGCGGCGCCGGCAACCGGCCGGGTCGCATGATCTCGCGTGGCGGCGGTCACCAGCGCGGCATGATGGGCGCGGGCGGCGGCTCCGGCTGGCTCAACCCCGAGAAGTACCCGGGCCGGCGCAAGAAGAGCTTCAACCTCGACCAGTGGGTGATGAACGACCAGGTGAAGTTCACCTGGGTCTTCGGCACCACCTGGGTGGCGGCCATGATGGCCTCCCAGGCGCTGGGCGACAAGCTGAACTCGCTGACGCGGGGCAACCCGCACCAGATCGCCAACCTGGACCGCGCCGCGATCTTCGAGGTGCTGAAAAAGCGCGTCGATTCCGGCGGCATGGTGATGGTGGATTCCGACATCTATCCCTGCGTGCCGGTGGGTACCGAGTTCGCCGACATCGTGCTGCCGGCGGCGACCTGGGGCGAGGACAATTTCACGCGCTGCAACTCCGAGCGGCGCCTGCGCCTCTACTCCAAGTTCTACGATGCACCGGGCGATGCCAAGCCGGACTGGTGGGCGGTGCAGAAATTCGCCAAGAAGATGGGATTCGATGCGGACGGCAGCTACAACTGGAAGAATTCCAACGATGTCTTCGAGGAAGCGGCACGCTTCGGCCGCAACGGTGTGCTCAACTATCATCCGCTGGTGATGAAGGCCAAGGGAATGAACCAGCCCGCCCAGGAATTGTTGCGCACCTATGGCACCGAGGGCATCCAGACGCCGATCCGCATGAAGGACGGCAAGCTGATCGGCACCGCGCGCCTGCACGATCCCGCCAACGACTGGGAGGAGATCGAGGGGCCGGAAGTCAAGCGCAAGTGGCTCTACGCCTTCAACACCCACTCCGGCAAGGCCATTTTGCTCAAGAGTCCGTGGAAGTTCGCCGGCTGGATCCAGTTCTACGATGCCGTCAAGCCGCGCGCCGAGAAGGGCGAGATCTGGGTCACCAACGGCCGCATCAACGAGACCTGGCAGTCAGGTTTCGATGACCTGCGCAAGCCCTACCTGGCACAGCGCTGGCCCTATCCCTTCCTCATCGTGCATCCCAACGACGCGAAGAAGAAGGGCATCGAGTCGGGCGACTTCGTCCAGGTGCATAACGACGCGGTGTATGTGCAGACCGGCCAGCCGCAGGGCGTGCTCGATGCGGATCTCAACTTCAACAACCTGATGAAGGACGGCCACATCAAGACCACCGAAGGCCAGTTTGTCGCAGTGGCCATCGTCTCCGACGAGATGCGGGAAGGCGTGGCCATGGCCAACTTCAACTTCCCCGGCGCGCCGGCCAACTCGGTGGTTTCCGCGGTGCCCGACCCGGTCACCAACAACTACCGCTACAAGCTCGGCCGCGGCGTGCTGACCAAGATGGGCGAATCGCCCTACAAGCACAGCTTCAATGCCATGAGCCTGAAGCCGCGCAACATCGTCTGACCGGCTTTTCTCTCCTGTTCAGCGGCGCCTTCGGGCGCCGTTTTTTCTGCCTGCCATTCCCCGTAAGCAATAGACTGTTCTACAGATCGAAGAGGCCTGTCGGTGGCTATATGCCATACATCCCTTCGACCGAACAGCAGTCTGCCGCTAGGTGGGTTTCGACTATTATTGAACGAGCTTATGTGAGGATCTCGCAGATGATTGCGGGTTCTCGACTCTACCTTTGATAAGACTCGCACGCGATGCTCGGAGACTCTCGCTACTGCGTTGGGCGAGTTTCCGACTCTATTTGCTCAGAACAGCCGCGGTTTGCAGTGAAGGCTAACCGGCGCAGCCGGTTAAGCGAGCCCGTTTTGCCGGCGAGTGGCCGTAGCGACAAACCGCGCAACCTGGCCAAGAGCGTCACCGTCGAATGGCGGGCTTGAACCCGGAACGATTTCGGTTCAGTGTAAACGTCGAGGTCGAGAGGCGCGGCCAAGGTGCTTTATCGCGGGGGAGATTTGCCATGATCAAGGAACGCATTACGCTGACCCAGTTCATCATCGAGGAGCAGCGCCGCGTCAAGGACGCCCGCGGCGATTTTTCGGTGCTGCTCAACGACATCGTCACCGCCTGCAAGACCATCAGCCACCGGGTGTCGCGCGGCGGACTGGGCGCCGACGACGAGGATTTGCGGGCGTATCTGGAGCGCGCCGCGAGCGATGCCATCGTCGAGTCGACCGTGCGCACCGGGCGCCTGGCCGGCATCAGTTCCAAGGCAGTCGAGGGCATCACGCCGATACCGGCGAAATATCCGTCCGGCAACTATCTGCTGCTCTTCGATCCGCTCAACGGCTCCGGCAACCTCGACATCAATTTCATGTCCGGCACGATTTTTTCGGTACTGCGCGCGCCGGCGGAGAAGGATGGCGTTGCCGCCGGCGATTTCCTGCAGCCGGGAAGCAGCCTGGTGACGGCCGGCTTCATGCTCTATGGCGCTTCGACGCGACTGGTGCTGACCACCGGCAACGGCGTCAACGTCTTCATGCTCGATCGCGAGATCGGCGAGTTCGTCCTCACCCATCCGAAGGTGGTGATCCCGGACAATGCCGCCACCTTCGCCATCAACGCTTCGAACGAGCGCTTCTGGGAGCCGCCGGTGCGACGCTACGTCAAGGAATGCCTTGCCGGCAAGACCGGACCGCGGGTTCGCGATTTCGGCATGCGCTGGGTATCGTCCCTGATCGCCGAAGCCTATCGCGTGCTGGTCAGGGGCGGCGTCTTCCTCTATCCCGTCGATGACAAGACCCGCGAAACCAGCGGCCGTCTGGGACTCCTGCACGAAGCCAATCCCATAGCCTTCATCATGGAGCAGGCTGGCGGCGGCGCCATCACCGGACGCCGCCGCGTCCTCGACATAGAGCCGACAGACCTGCACCAGCGCACGCCCCTGATTTTCGGTTCCAGGAGCGAGGTCGAGCTCATCCATGGCTACCATCAGGAATATGTCGAAGGCCGCGATTCGAACAACTACGACCTGCCGCTGTTCGGCAACCGCTCCCTGTTCCGCAACGAATAGGCTTTGCCGGCAGCAAATCGGCGGGTCGCGCGCGGCAATTCGCCGGCGATGCCGGCGAAGGCTCTATCATTGCGAGATGTCAGTATCCCGCTGGTCATGTTAGCCAGGCAGCCGCGCGTTCTCTCCGTCATCCCGCCGATGACGCAGTTGAACACGCCCTATCCGTCGACGGCCTACCTGACCGGTTTCTTGCGTTCGCGCGGCCACACGGCGGTGCAGGAGGACCTGGCTCTGGCGCTGGTGCTGCGCCTGTTTTCGCCCGACGGCCTGCGCGCGTTGCGTGCATGGATCCAGGCCTTGCCGGCGCAGCAGCGCACGCCACGGGCGCAGGCCTTCGAGCGGAATTTCGAGCGCTACCTGGCGACCATCGAATCCGCGGTAGCCTTCCTCCAGGGGCGCGACCCATCCATCGCGCATCGCATCGCCGGGCGCAATTTCCTGCCTGAAGGGCCGCGTTTCGCACCGCTCGAGGCCTATGTCGATGACGAGGGCGGCGATCCGCTGGCCTGGGCTTTCGGCGCACTGGGGGTAACGGATCGCGCGCGGCACTTCGCCACGCTCTACCTCGACGATGTCGCCGACGTGCTGCGCGAGGCGGTCGATGCGCGCTTCGAGTTCGTCCGCTATGCCGAATCGCTGGCGCAAAGCCAGGCCACATTCGAGCCGCTGGCACAGGCGCTGGCCGCGGCGGAAAACCTGGTCGATCGCACATTGCGCGAATTGACGCTGGATGCCGTGCGGCGGCATGCGCCGGACCTGGTGCTGGTCTCGGCGCCTTTCCCCGGCAACGTCTATGGCGCCTTTCGCATCGCGCAGGCGATCAAGGCGCACGATCCCGCCATCGTCACCGTGCTCGGCGGCGGCTTCGTCAATACCGAGTTGCGCGAACTGGCCGCGCCGCGCGTCTTCGACCATTTCGACTACGTCACGCTCGACGACGGCGAGCGTCCGCTGCTGGCCTTGCTGGAGCACCTGCAGGGCCAGCGGCCGCAGGACCGGCTGGTGCGTACATTTCTGCGCATCGGCGACCAGGTGCGTTACGTCGATGCCGGGGAACCCGACATTCCCTTCGCCGAGGCCGGTACGCCGACCTGGGACGGCCTGCCGCTGGACCGCTACCTGTCGTTGCTGGACATGCTCAATCCCATGCACCGGCTGTGGTCCGACGCGCGCTGGAACAAGCTGACCGTGGCCCACGGCTGCTACTGGAAGAAGTGCAGCTTCTGCGACGTCTCGCTCGACTATATCTCGCGCTACGAGGCGGTCACGGCGACGACGCTGGCCGACCGCATCGAAACCGTTATCGCCGAGACCGGACAGACCGGCTTTCATTTCGTCGACGAGGCGGCTCCGCCCAAGGCGCTCAAAGCGCTCGCCGTGGAGTTGCAAAAGCGCAACCGGGCAATTTCCTGGTGGGGCAACATCCGCTTCGAGAAATCCTTTACCCCGGAGCTCTGCGCCGAACTCGCCGGCAGCGGTTGCATCGCGGTCTCGGGCGGGCTCGAAGTGGCCTCCGACCGTTTGCTGAAACTCATGCAGAAGGGCGTCTCGGTGGCGCAGGTGGCGCGCGTCACGCATGCCTTCAGCGAGGCCGGCATCCTGGTCCATGCCTACCTGATGTACGGCTTTCCGACGCAGACCGTGCAGGACACGGTCGACGCCCTCGAATACGTGCGCCAGCTGTTCGCCGCGGGCTGCATCCAGTCCGGCTTCTTCCACCGTTTTGCCTGCACCGTGCATTCGCCGGTCGGCCTGCATCCCGAACAGTTCGGGGTCAGGCTCAAGCCGCTGCCGCAGGTAACCTTCGCCAGGAACGACGTCGGCTTCATCGACCCGACCGGCGTCGACCACGATGCACTCGGCGTCGCGCTGACCAAGGCGCTCTACAACTACATGCACGGCATCGGCCTCGACCAGGACGTGCGCGGGTGGTTCTCCGGGCGCGTGCCGAAGACCAGGGTGCCGCGGCATTTCATCGAACGCTCGCTGGCATGATCGAAGAGAAACCCCCCTGGGAAATCCCTGAGTCGGAACTGCATCCCTCGCTGCTGGTGCGCGTGCTGTTGTGGACCTTCGGCAGCATTGCCCTGCTGCTCGGCATCATCGGCATCTTTTTGCCCGGCCTGCCGACCACGCCCTTCGTCCTGGTCGCGGCCGCCTGTTACGCGCGCGCTTCGGAGACCTTCTATCGTCGCTTGATCGAGAACCCTACCGTGGGCCCGTTGATCGTCGAATGGCGGCGCCACCACAGCATTCCCTTCCGCATCAAGGTGATCGCCATCTCGCTGATGAGCCTGACCATCTGCGTCTCGATCTGGACCTTCTCAGGCAGGCCATGGCTGCAGGGGTTGCTCGCTTTGATCGGGATTTCCACCGCCGTGGTGCTCTGGCGCATTCCCTCGCGCGATCACGATTCCGTACGGGACCGGAGCAGCGCAGCGGGGTAAAATTTGAACCAATACAGATAAACAGGGAGTTTGCATCATGGCCAACTACAGCACCGAATCCATCCGCGCCCTGGCCCTCGTCGGCCACGGCGGCGCCGGCAAGACCACTCTGGCCGAAGCGCTGCTGTTCAAGGCCGGCGCGATTACCGCCAGGGGCAGCGTGGAGAAGGGCAACACCGTCTGCGATTTCGACACACAGGAAAAATCGGCCGGCCATTCGCTGAATTCGGCACTGGTCAACTTTGCCTGGGAGGGAGTGCATGTTCATCTCATCGACACCCCGGGCTACCCTGATTTTGCCGGACAGGCCACCCCGGCGCTGGCTGGGGTCGATACCGCCGTGGTGGTGATCAACGCCCAGACCGGCATCGAGCTGGCGACCGAGCGCATGATGCATGCGGCCCAGGCGCGCGGTCTGCCGCGGATGATCTTGATCAACAAGATCGATGCCGAGAATGTCGACCTGCCGGGTTTGGTCGGCGAAATCCGCGAACGCTTCGGCAAGGAGTGCCTGCTGCTCGACCTGCCGGCGCATGATCGTCGCGACGTGGTCGAGGTGCTGGAGCACGCTGCAGGTGACGCGGATTTCGATTCGATCGCCCACGCCCACCGCGAACTGATCGACCAACTGGTGGAAGAGGACGAGTCGCTTCTCGCCCGCTACCTGGAGGAGGGCAAGGATCCTGTCGCAGCGGAACTGCATGCCCCGTTCGAGAAGGCTTTGCGCTCCGGCCATCTGGTGCCCATCCTGTTCGCCTCGGCGCGCACCGGCGCCGGCATTGCGGAACTGCTGCATGTGCTGGCCTCCCTGGCGCCGAATCCCGCCGAAGGCAATCCGCCGCTGTTCCATCGCGGCGAACCGGGGCAGGCAGGCCTTGCCTTCGATGCCCGGCCCGACGCCGCGCTGCATGTGCTCGCCCACGTCTTCAAGATCATCGTCGACCCCTACATGGGCAAGGTTGGCGTCTTCCGCGTGCATCAGGGAACGGTGCGCAAGGACGGCCAGCTTTTCGTCGGCGACGGCAAGCGCCCCTTCAAGGTCGCCCATCTGTACCAGTTGCAGGGCAAGGACTACGTCGAAGTCGATGAACTGGTGCCGGGCGATATCGGCGCCGTGGCCAAGGTCGAGGAAATCGATTTCGACGCCGTGCTGCATGACTCCCACGACGAAGACAACATCCATCTGCGCCCCCTGGAGTTTCCCCGGCCGATGCAGGGCCTCGCCGTCGAGACCAAACGCAAGGTCGATGAGCAGCGTCTGTTCGACATCCTGCACAAGCTGGAACTGGAAGATCCCTGCTTCGAAGTCGAGCGCCACCCGACCACCCACGAGACCGTGATCCGCGGTCTGGGCGAGATGCATCTGCGCTACAAGCTGGAAAAAATGGCGACACAGTACAAGCTGGAACTGGACACCCGGCTGCCGCTGATTCCCTACTCCGAGACCGTCACGGTCGGTGCCGAGGGGCACTGCCGGCACAAGAAGCAGTCGGGCGGCGCCGGACAGTTCGGCGAGGTGTATCTGAAGATCGAGCCGCTGCCGCGCGGCACCGGCTTCGAGTTCGTCGATCGCGTCAAGGGCGGCGTGATTCCCGGCGTATTCATGGCTTCGGTCGAAAAAGGCGTGCGCCAGGCGTTGACCGATGGCGTGATCGCGGGATTTCCGGTGCAGGACATCCGCGTCATCGTCTATGACGGCAAGACGCATGCGGTGGACGGCAAGGACGTGGCCTTTTTCAGCGCCGGGCGCAAGGCCACGGTGGAGGCCATTCGCGCCGCCGCTGCCATCGTGCTGGAACCCATCGTCAGCATCGAGGTGATCACGCCGGAATCCGCGATGGGCGATATCGCCGGCGACCTCGCCAGCCGTCGCGGCCATGTCACCGGGACGCAAAGCGGCAGCGCCGCGCGGCGCCAGGGTCTGATCGCCGTCAGCGGCGAAGTGCCGCTGGCCGAGATTGCCGACTATGCCTCGCGCCTGAAGTCGCTGACGGGCGGGCAGGGTGCCTACAACATCGAGTTCGCCCGCTATGCGCAAGTGCCGCCGCAGGTGCAGCAGAAACTGGCGGCCAGCTTCAAGCTCAAGGACGAGGATGAATGAGCGGGATTTGATCCGGCGGGAGTTCGCCTTACTTCACCCGCTGCCGTTCAAATAAAAAGTCGGCGCTGGCGTGACGGCGAGCGGAACGATCCATGATCGGCCGCGAATGAATGGGGGTATTCGGGATCGGGAAGACGGGCTGTAATTTGTTTCCTGACATAAATGCCAATGCCATCATTGGATATATAGCGTTCAATCTGAATGCAAATTGTTCTTGTGAGTTCACTGCCGGGTTGTACTATCGGCCGTAGGGGAGAAAATTCACACGAATCAATACCCTATCAAAAAAGTATGTCTTTCCAAAGTTTGCGAAACCTTTCGCTGGCCCGCCGTGAGCTTCTGCCATTTGTCAGCTCGTTGGAGGAACACGATATTCTCATCGCCATAGGGGCTGCCGACGAAGCGGGATGTCCGGTCGGATTCAAGCAATTGGGTTTGCTCACGCTGGCGCCTCCCTCGACTCTGCAAAGAAGGCTCAAGAAACTCCTGACCAATCGAATAATCAAAAAGGCGGCCCAGCGCATCGATGGGCGGCGCGTAGCCTATTCATTGACGGCCAGGACATTGGCTGCCTACAAGCAGTTCATGCTGCAGTCTTTTCATTAACCAGCGCATTTGCCTGGAAAGCATGGAAATGAGCGACAAGCAAAACGCGATTGACGCCTGTTCCTGTCCGCGCGCGCCGGAAGAAATCCTGGTGGCTCCGCTGTGTGCCGTTGATCTGGATACGGGGGAACAGGACGGCTTGCTATTCGTGTGCATGCCAACGCAACTCAACTGCCCGGAGGCCCGCAGATTTTCCTACGGCGAATTCTGTCTTGACCGGAATCGGCTCTGTCTGTATCGCAAATACGGAGTCTAGTTGCTCCGGGCGTGAAGTGCCCAGCCGCGATCAAACAGGCGTGGTTCGCAATTCCAGGAGTCGGCGCTGGCGGGACGGCATGCGATCCTGCCGCGTCTTGCCTCATATTTCGGCGCGGCGCAGGCGCAAGGCGTTGCTGATGACCGAGACCGAACTGAAGCTCATCGCCAGCGCCGCAATCAGCGGCGACAGCAGCAGGCCGCTGAACGGGTAGAGCAGTCCCGCCGCGAGCGGTACGCCGAGGGCGTTGTAGATAAAGGCGAAAGCCAGGTTCTGGCGCATGTTGCCGACCGTGGCGACGGACAGCGCCCGCGCGCGCAGGATGCCGCGCAGGTCGCCCTTGACCAGTGTGACCTGGGCGCTGTTCATGGCCACGTCGGTGCCGGTGCCCATGGCAATGCCGACATTCGCCTTGGCCAGGGCCGGCGCATCGTTGATGCCGTCGCCGGCCATGGCGACCTTGCGCCCTTCCCGCTGCAGGCGATCCACGAGATCTACCTTGTCGCGCGGTTTGACCTCGCCATGCACTTCGTCGATGCCCAGACGGGCGGCCACGGCGCGCGCCGTGGTGAGGCCGTCGCCGGTGGCCATGACGACGCGGATGCCGGCGGCCTTGAGTCCCGCGAGGGCTTCCGCGGTCGACGCCTTGATCGGATCGGCGACCGCAAGCAGGCCAGCCAGTTGCGCATCCACCGCCAGATACATGACGCTGGCGCCCTCCTGCCGCAGGGCCTCGGCCTGCTCCGCCAGTCCGTTCCAGGCGACGTGCTCGTCTTCCATCAGGATGGTATTGCCGAGAATCACCGCGCGGCCCGCCAGCTTGCCGCGCACGCCGATGCCGGAACCCGATTCAAATTCTTGCGGCGTATCCAGCGCCAGTTGGCGCTGCTTCGCCTCGGCGACGATGGCGTGCGCCAGCGGGTGCTCGCTGCCCTGGTCGAGGCTGGCCGCGATGCGCAGCACCTCGTCCTCGCTAAAACCCGGCGCCGCGACCGCGCTGTGGAAGGCCGGCTTGCCTGCGGTGAGCGTCCCGGTCTTGTCCACGATCAGCGTGTCGATGGTGCGCAATTGTTCGATCGCGGCGGCATCGCGGAACAGCACGCCGGCCGTGGCCGCCTTGCCGGTGGCCACCATGATCGACATCGGCGTCGCCAGCCCGAGGGCGCAGGGGCAGGCGATGATCAGCACCGATACCGCGTTGATCAGGCCATAGACCCAGCTCGGTTCGGGGCCGAACAGGCCCCAGCCGAAGAAGGTGAGCGTGGCGATGCCCATCACCACCATGACGAAGTAACCCGCCACCACGTCGGCCAGCCGCTGCATCGGCGCCCGCGAGCGCTGGGCCTGGGCCACCATCTGCACGATCTGCGCCAGCATGGTTTCCGCGCCGACTTTCTCGGCGCGCATGATCAGGCTGCCGCTGGCGTTGATCGTCGCCCCGATCAGTTTGTCGCCGGGCTGCTTGGACACGGGAATGGCTTCGCCGGTCAGCATGGATTCGTCGACCGCGCTTTGCCCTTCCTCCACCGCGCCATCCACCGGCACCTTTTCGCCGGGGCGCACCCGCAGCCGGTCGCCAAGATGGACGTGGCTCAGGGGGATGTCTTCCTCGCTGCCGTCGACGGCGATGCGCCGCGCCGTCCTGGGCGCCAGCCCGAGCAGTGACTTGATCGCGGCGGAGGTCTGCGAGCGCGCACGCAACTCGAAGATCTGGCCGAGCAGGGTCAGCGAGACGATCACCGCCGCCGCCTCGAAATACACGCCGACCCGGCCGTGCTCGGCGAAGGAAGCGGGGAAGGCCTCCGGCGCGACGGTGGCGACCACGCTGTAACCGAAAGCGGCGGCCGTGCCCGAACCGATCAGGGTCCACATGTTGGGATTGCGCGTCAGCACCGACTGCATGCCGCGCACGAAGAACGGCCAGCCGGCCCAGAGGATCACCGGCGCCGAGAGTAGCAACTCGACCCAGCTCTGGCTTTGCGGCGTCAGCAGTTGCAGGCGGTGTCCGGCCATGGCGAGCATCGTCACCACCAGCGTGAGCGGCAGCGTCCGCCAGAAGCGGCGGCGGAAGTCGATCAGCTCCGGATTTTCCTCGTCCTCCAGCGCCGGTAGTTCGGGCTCCAGGCTCATGCCGCATTTCGGGCAGTTGCCGGGCGTCGGCTGGCGGATCTCCGGATGCATCGGACAGGTGTAGATCGTTCCCTCTGCCACGATGGCTGCCGCCGGTTCCGCGGCGGCGTGCAGATAGCGCTGCGGCTCGGC
>CAZYTN010000001.1:0-3135 GCA_964650115.1 uncultured Sulfuritalea sp. | reverse complement strand
CCACGATGGCTGCCGCCGGTTCCGCGGCGGCGTGCAGATAGCGCTGCGGCTCGGCTGAGAATTTTGCAAGGCACTTCGCGCTGCAAAAGCGGTAGTGCTGCCCTTTGTAGTCAAACCGGTGCGCGGAATCGGGCTTGACCGTCATGCCGCACACCGGGTCGAGCACTGCCTGGTCCGCGTTCATGGGATTTGCCGCCGTACCAGCCATGCCGCGAGGGGCGGAATCAGCAGCCATTGCAGCAGCGGCGTCAGCCCGGTGCCCAGCAGCGGCAGCCGGGGCATTGCTTCGGCATATTCCCAGCGGGCGCCGATTTGCGTGGCCCAGTATTCCAGCGCGATCGTGACAACCAGGCCAATGGCGACGAACGCACCCAGGGTGGTGCCCGCGGGCTGCCGCATCCAGTCACGCGTGCCGGTAACCGCAGCGACCAGCCAGAAGGCGAGCAGCGCGATCGTCGCATCGCCCAGCGCGGCGCGAGTGCACTGGATGACCCCGTCCCAGTGCGCAAGCGACGGCATGTTCTTGAACAGGGGGATTTGCCACAGTTCCCAGGGCAGGTTGAGCAGGAAGGCGAACAGGGCCACGTTGGTCTCGGGCCAGTTCATCGCGCCGGTGCGCGGTCGTGACGGAGCTTCGCACCCGTCCATGTCCGTCACCACGGCCAAAGAGCCGGCGTCCTGGCGCGGTAAGCGGCGTATTCGGCGCCGAACTCGGCCGCCACCTCCGCTTCCTCGCGTTTGGCGAGGCGTGCATAAACGGCCACCAGAATGGGAAACATGACGACGGTGATGATGGTCGGCCACTGCAGCAGAAAGCCGAACATGATCAGGACGAAAGCCGCGTACTGCGGATGGCGGATGCGCGCATAGGGGCCGCTGGCCGCCAGGCGATGCGCGCGCTGGGCCTGGTAGAGCACGTTCCAGGCGGCAGCCAGGAGCCAGAAGCCGCCGAAGATAAACACCGTGCTCAGCACGTGGAAGGGGCCGAAGTGCGGATTGGCGCGCCAACCGAACATCACTTCCAGCAGGTGGCCGGCGTCGTGCGCGAGAAAGTCGACACCCGGGAAACGCTGCGCCAGCCAGCCCGACAGCAGGTAGATGGTCAGCGGAAAGCCGTACATCTCGGTAAACAGCGCGACGATGAAGGCGGAATACATGCCGAAGCTGCGCCAGTCGCGCGAACTCTTCGGTTTGTAGAAGCTGAAGGCGAACAGGATGAAAACCGCCGAGTTGAGCAGCACCAGGGACCACAGGCCATAGGCCGATGCGTTGCCACTCATTTGTCTTCTCCCTTGTCCGGCGGACTGCTGCCGTGACCGTGTCCATGGCCGCCGTGCATGAACAAATGCATCAGCGGGCAGGCCAGCAGCAGCAGGAAGGGCAGGGCGCCCAGCAGGTGGGCGCGATGCTCGGTCCACAGGTAGAAGGCGGCAATCGCAGCGAAGACGATCCAGGCGAATTTATGTCGTCCGGCCAGCGGCGAGTGCTCGTGACGATGTTCATCCATTTCAATGGCTCCGCATGCGTCGCATCAGGGAGGCGGTCGCAGCCGCTTCAGCCCGGAAATCGAGCCCGCACTTGCGCTTACTTCATCGGCATGGGTGCGGGGGCCGACCCCTCCTGACGGCGCATCATCTGTTCCATCATCATCTGCATCATGTCCATGCGCTTTTCCATTTGCTGCATGCGGTCCGGCGCGTCGGCGGGCGCGGCGCCGCCCCCCATCATGCCCATGCCGCCCTTGCCCATCATGCCGCCGCCCATCATTCCCATCCCGCCCTTGCCCATCATGCCGCCCTCCATCATGGGACAGTCCATCATGCCGGCTTTCATGTCGTGGGCCATTTTCATGTTCTCGCGCATGGTCTGCATGTGCTCGGCCATAGCCTTCTGCCGTTCCGCGTCTGTCTTGGCCTTGGCGATGCGATCGAGCTGCGGCTGCATTTTCTTGACGTTGTCCTGCATTTTTTTTACCTGCGGCGCAAGCTGGGCGGGTGCGCCTTTCGCTTCGGCCGCTTTTTCCGGGTGATGCGCGTCCTCGGCAAAAACCGGCGCCGAAAATGCGAGCGCGGCCGCAATGGTTGTCATGGCAATCTTGTTCATGGTGTTTCTCCTTTCTTCATTTTGACGTCGTTCTTCAACGACTTCTGGAATCCGTGGATATGGCCGATATGAACATCAATGACGTGCGTAGGTGGTCGTGCCGCCATCCTTGCCGACCAGCAGAATTTCATAGGGAATCTTGCGTGCGTCGTCCATGCCGGGAGCGCTCGCCGGCATCCCCGGCGAGACGAGACCGCGGGCGCGCGGCTTTTCGGCCAGCAGGCGCTTGACGTCGGCCGCAGGCACGTGGCCTTCGACCAGGTAACCGCCGACTTCGGCGGTATGGCAGGAACCCTTGGCCGGCGGCACGCCAAGGCGCGCCTTGTGGACGGCGACGTTTTCGGTGTCGATGGCGACTACCGGGAAACCGCTGGCCTTCATGTGCTCGACCCATTTGCCACAGCAGCCGCAGCTCGGGCTCTTGTATACCGTGACGGTCGGCAAGGGTGGCGCGGCCCAGGCCAGCGGCGCCAGCAGCGCCAGAAAAGCAGCGATACGAATGGGGGATTTCATTTACGGCTCCCTGAAGTAGTCAGGATCAGTATCTACCCCCCACTCCAACAGCAAGCTGACGGCGGGATGACATTTTTGTAATCTGCGGCATTCAGTGCTTATGGTCCGTATGCCCGTCCTTTGCCGCTACCGTGGGTGCCATCGGCGCCAATGGTGTAAACCGCGCCTGCTCGGCCGGCTTGCCGGCCAGGGTAACCGACACCACGGCCTTCATGTCCGCCGTCGCAGCGTACTTGCCGACACCCTTGAGGCGGTTGTCGCCATCGGGAACAAGCTTGACGCTGGCTTTCTGCTTGCCGGCAAGGATGGTCGCCGTTCCGCCAGCGCCGACTGTCGGGACTTTCGCGCCGGCATGGTCGGTGACGTACACGACCACCGGGTTTTCATTCGCCTCCCTGGCGTCCCTGGCGACGACCAGTTCGAAGTGATAGCCGCCGGCCACACGCAACTGCCCGCCGTTGGACGCCTTCTGGCTGGCCATGGCCTCGTCGCCGTGAGCAAGCGCGGACGAGCCTGCCA